>DATDDW010000059.1:0-9477 GCA_036523615.1 Sphingomicrobium sp. | reverse complement strand
AGCGTCGCTTCCTCATTGTCGATCAGCGCCACGACGATCTCCCCGTCGCGCGCGGTGTCGGCCTTGCGGATGAGGGCGAAATCGCCGTCGAGAATCCCTTCGTCGACCATCGAATCGCCCGAGACTTCGAGCGCATAATGTTCGCCCGGGCCGAGTAATGCCGCGGGGACCGGAAAGCATTCGGTCCCTTGCAGCGCCTCGATCGGCGTGCCGGCGGCGATCTTGCCGGCGAGCAGCAGCTCGATCGTGTCGTTCGCCGGCGCTGGCGCCGCTGGACGGATCGGCACGACCTTCGCCGATTGGGTCTCGGGAAGCTTGAGCACTTCGAGGGCGCGGGCGCGGTTGGGAAGCCGGCGGATGAACCCACGCTCTTCGAGCGCCGAAATCAGCCGGTGAACGCCGGACTTGGACTTGAGGTCGAGCGCTTCGCGCATCTCGTCGAAGCTCGGCGAAATGCCGCTTTCCTTGAGGCTTTCGTCGATGAACAGCAGCAGTTCGCGCTGTTTGGCGGTGAGCATCGGCCGTCACTCCCCCGTAGGAACGAATGGGGAACGTGTAGGCAACAAAGCGGCTCAGGTCAAGCGCTGAAGCTTATCCGCCACTGCTCTGCATCCGCACTTTCAGCGCCTGAATCGCGGTCTCGTTGCGCTTGGCTTTCATCTGCTGACGAATGGCGGCGAGAAATTCCTGCGCATAATCCTGCGACACCGCGTCCTGCAGCTCGGTCTGCGTCCGGCCGATCAGCGCCGGCTGCAGCATCGCGTTGCCCGGCACGATCTTGTCGACCTTGACGATGAAGAAGCCGCGGCCCTGCGGGTCGGGGAACATGCGGCTCGCTCCCTGGCCCAGCGCGAAGAGCATCTTGAGCGGCGCGGGGATCGGCCCCTGCGCGCTGGCCAGCTGGATCCGGCGGGCGGCGAGCGGCTGCACCGGCGGGAGCGGCGCTCCGCTTTCCTTCATCGCCTGCGCCAGCGGGGTCCCGTGCTGGACTTTCGCCTGCACCTGCGTCGCCGCCTGCCTGGCGCGGTTGAGCGCCTGCTGGTCAATCCAGTCGTTGGCGACCTGGTCGTGGACGCTCGCCAGCGGCGCAGGCGCGGCGGGCACCACCTGGGCGGGCGAGATCATCGCATAGCCTTGCTCGTTGGGCAGGGTGACGACCTCGGGCGGATCGTTAGGCGCAATCTCGAAGCCGGTCTTGAGCGCCGGCGCCAGCTCGGGCGGAAGCTTGTAGTTGGCATCGGCCCGTGAGCTGCCGTTGGCGGTGATCAGCGGTGTCGTCGTCGCCTCGAGCTTGGCCGCGGCCGCGGCTTCGGCGAAGTTGCTGCCGCCGTCGACCGCGCTCTGCACCTTGTCGACCAGGTCCTCGATCGCGCCCTTGCGCTTGTCGACGTTGAGCTTGGCGGCGATTTCCGCGCGCGCCTGGTCGAGCGTCTTGCCGGCCTGCTTCTTGACCGCATCGACCTTGACCACGACCCAGCCGAAATCTGTCTTGACCGGGCCCACGACGCCTCCCGACGGCGCGGAGAACACCGCTGCCGCCGCCTGGGCCCCGGCGACGCTCGCATAATCCTCGCGCTTCTGGTCGGCGAGCGAGGTCACGGCCACGTTCGTTCCTGCGGCAGCCTGTAAGCCCGCTCCGGCCTTGGCCTTCGCCGCGATCGCATTGGCCGTCGCCTGGTCCTGCACCACCGCCTGGGTGAGGCTCCGCGTCTCCTTTGCGGCGTACGCGTCTTTGTTGTTGTTGTAGTAGGAGGCAATTTCCGCGTCCGACGCCGTCACATTGGCGACCTGCTCGGCGCCGATGCGGGCAATGCGAAGCACCCGCTGCTCGGGCACCATGTAGCGGTTGCGGTTCGCGTTGTAGAAGTTCTGGATGTCGGCCTCGGTTGGCTTGAACGCGCCACGGAACAGCCCGAGCGGGAAGGCCGCCCCTTCGCCTTCGCGCGATTCCAGAAGCATCGACGCATAAGGCGTCGCCATTCCGACGGATACGCGCGCATTGGTCGCGACCGGCGTCAGGATCAGCCGCTGGAGCAGACCGCCCGCTAGGATGTCGCGGACCTGCTGGTCGGTCAGCCGCTGCTGCGCCAGGAACGCCTGATAGGCCTGCTGGCTGAACTGGCCGTTCAGCCCCTTGGTCTGCGGGATCTGCGTGATCTCGGCATCGATCAGGCGCTTCGACAGATGGAAGCCGAACTTGTCGGCGAAGGCGAGCAGGGTCTTCTGGTCCAAGAGCTCGGTGAGGATCGTCTCGAAGTCGCCGGCGATGGTCGCATAATCGGCGTCGGGCCGCTGCTGGCGTACTTCCTGGAGCCGCCGCTGCATCGCTTCGCTGAGCTCGCGTTCGCTGACCTCCTGGTCGCCGACCTTCGCGACGGTCGAGCTGCCCATGCCGAAGCCGATGTTGCCCGAGCCGAAGTTCGACGTGTTGATGAGGCCGAAGCCGGCGAGGCTGGCGAGCAGCAGCCCCGCCATGAGCCACGAGCCGACCTTCGACTTGGAAAAGCGACGAAACGAAGAAAGCATGAACAGTCCGGAGAATAGGGGAGGTTCCGCGCGCTTTAGGGGGCGGGGTGGCGGGCATCAAGCCGCGCCGCTAGGGGGCGGCGGCAAGAGAGGACTTGAATGGCGCTGAGGAAGCTCGTCGCGGGCAATTGGAAGATGCACGGCATCTCCGCGGACCTCGTCGAGGTCCGGGCGATCGCCGAAGCCGCGCGGCAATATCCGCAAGTCGACGTGGCGCTGTGCGTGCCCGCGATCCTGATCGAGCGCGCCGCGCGCGCCGTGCCGGGCTTCGCCATCGGCGGGCAGGACGTGCACCAGGCGCCCAAAGGCGCGCATACGGGCTGCATCTCGGCGATGATGCTGCTCGATGCTGGTGCCAGCCTCACCATCGTCGGTCATTCGGAGCGGCGCGAGGCGCAGCGCGAAAGCGACGATGTCGTGCGGTCCAAGGCGGAAGCCGCGCTGGCGTGCGGCCTCAACGTCATCCTGTGCATCGGCGAGAGCCTCGATGTGCGTGAACGCGGACAAGCCGTCGAGACAGTGCTCCGCCAGCTCGACGCGTCGCTTCCCAAGGAGCGCCGCGCCGAAGCCGAGCTCGCCATCGCTTACGAGCCGATCTGGGCGATCGGCACGGGCAAGGTCGCGACCTGCGACGAGATTGCCGAGATGCATGCGGCGATCCGGCGGCGCCTCGACGAGCGGGGTGGGGTGGGCGTGCGCATCCTCTACGGCGGCTCGGTCAACGCCGGGAACGCGCCGGAGATTTTCAAGGTCGCTCACGTCGACGGCGCGTTGGTTGGCGGCGCCAGCCTCAAGGCCGCTGACTTCATGCCCATCGTTGCCGCCGCGGCCGCCGCTGGTTGAAGCCGCGCGGGTGATCGCCTAGATCGCCGCGGCCCCGTCCCAAGAAGGTCCCCACATGTTCGCTTTCCTGCTGATCGTTCAAACGCTTGTCGCCGTCTCGCTGATCGGCGTGATCCTGATGCAGCGCTCGGAAGGCGGCGGTCTCGGCGTCGGCGGGAGCTCGTCGGGGTTCATGACCGCTCGCGGTGCAGCCGATTTCCTCACCCGCGCGACGGCGATCCTCGGCGGCACGTTCATCGTTCTCTCGATCATCATGGCGGCAATCGCCGGGGCGACCCGCACGCCCACCAAGATCGATACGTCGCTGGCGGGCAGAGCCGCGCCGATCGAACAGACGCAGCCCAAGCCGGTTCCAGCGCCAGCTCAGCCCGCTCCGGCGACCCAGAACAAGCAGGCGCCGGCCGTCCCGCTCGCTCAGTAGAACTGGACCAAACGTCATTCCCGCGAAAGCGGGAATCCCGCTCCTGCTAAATGAAGCGGCACCCGCTTCCGCGGGGGTGACGGATTGAGCGTCCACATTTTTTTGATCTCGGCGGGTTGCGTGGCCGGCGTTTCTAGCCCTAAGCCTCGACTCCCATGGCGCGGTTCATTTTCGTTACCGGCGGCGTGGTCTCATCGCTCGGCAAAGGCCTTCTCTCCGCGTCCCTCGGCGCGCTGCTCCAGGCGCGCGGCTACAAGGTCCGCATCCGCAAGTTCGACCCCTATTTGAACGTCGATCCCGGGACGATGTCCCCGTACCAGCACGGCGAAGTCTATGTGACCGACGACGGCGCCGAGACCGACCTCGACCTCGGCCACTACGAGCGCTTCACCGGCGTCAATTCGCGCCAGACGGACAATGTCACCACCGGCCGTATCTACCGCGACATCATCGCCAAGGAGCGGCGCGGCGATTATCTTGGCGCGACCGTCCAGGTGATCCCGCACGTCACCAATGCGATCAAGGAGTTCGCGCTCGCCGACACGGACGACGTCGACTTCGTCATCTGCGAGATAGGCGGCACAGTCGGCGACATTGAGAGCCTGCCGTTCATCGAATCGATTCGCCAGCTGAGGAACGACCTCGGACGCGACAATACCGTAAGCGTGCATACGACCCTGGTCCCGTGGATTGCCGCGGCGGGCGAATTGAAGACCAAGCCGACGCAGCATTCGGTGCGCGAGCTTTCCAGCCTCGGTGTCCAGCCCGACGTTCTTCTGTGCCGCACCGAAAAGGAGCTTCCCGAAGGCGAGCGGGAGAAGATCGCTCTGTTCTGCAACGTGCCAAAGTCCGCCGTCATCCCCGCGCTCGACGCGCGCAACATCTACGACGTCCCGCTGCAATATCACGAGGCCGGGCTCGACGACGAAGTCCTGCGCGCCTTCCGCATCACCGACGCGCCGCCGCCCGGTCTTTCCGTGTGGCAGGACATCATGGATCGCATCGACCATTACGACAGCGAGGTGACGATCGGCGTCGTCGGCAAATATGTCGGGCTGCCCGACGCCTATAAGAGCCTGCGCGAGGCGCTGGTCCACGGCGGCATCGCCAATCGCGCCAAGGTCAACATCCAGTGGCTCGACGCCGAGCTGTTCGAGCATCCCGATGCCGAGATCGCGGCCGAGCTCGAGCCGCTGCATGGGATCCTCGTCCCCGGCGGCTTCGGCGAGCGCGGCAGCGAGGGCAAGATCGCATCCGTCAAGTTCGCTCGCGAGCGCAATGTGCCGTTCTTCGGGATTTGCCTCGGCATGCAGATGGCGTGCATCGAGGCGGCTCGGAACCAGGCCGGCATCGCCGAAGCTTCGACGACCGAGTTCGGCGAGACGCCCGAGCCGGTCGTCGGCATGATCACCGAATGGATGAGCGAGGAGGGCCTGCAGAAGCGCGCTGCCGGCGGTGACCTCGGCGGTACGATGCGCCTCGGCGCCTATCCCGCCAAGCTCGACGGCAACAGCGTCGTCCGCTCGCTCTACGGCGAGGACCTGATCAGCGAGCGGCACCGCCACCGCTACGAGGTCAACGTCCATTATCGCGACGCGCTCGAAGGCGCCGGGCTGATCTTCTCCGGCATGTCGCCCGACGATCAGCTGCCCGAGATCGTCGAGCGGCCCGACCATCCCTGGTTCATCGGCGTCCAGTTCCATCCCGAGCTCAGGAGCCGGCCGTTCGAGCCGCATCCCTTGTTCGCCGGCTTCATCGAAGCGGCGGTCAAGCAGTCGCGGCTCGTCTAGAACGAAGCGTGGGAACGGCGTAACGGTTCGACCGTTACGGGCCCGAACAGGAGGAAAGAACCATGCTTCTGACGATCGCGATCATCATCCTCATCCTTTGGGCTTTGGGATTCCTGGCGTTCCACGTCACCGCCTGGTTCATCCATCTCCTGCTCATCATCGGCATCATCGTCCTCGTCGTTCACTTCGTCCGCGGACGACCGGTCGCCTGAGCGACTGACGCCGGGCTGAAAGCGTTGCGGGTCCGCCTGACCCGCCCTAGATGCTTGGCATGAGCAACAGCATTTCGACGCGCGTGGCCGTGCTTGGCTCAGGCCCTGCCGGCTACACCGCGGCGATCTATGCCGCGCGAGCCGGGCTCCAGCCGATCCTGATCCAGGGGATCACGCCCGGCGGCCAGCTCACCACCACCACGGATGTCGAGAATTACCCGGGCTTCCGCGACGTCATCCAGGGTCCGTGGCTGATGGAAGAGATGCAGGCCCAGGCCGAGCATGTCGGCACCAAGCTGATCTGGGACCACGTCACGGCCGTCGACCTGTCGAGCCGCCCGTTCTGCCTCACCGGCGACAATGGCGCCCATTATTTCGCCGATGCGCTGGTGATCGCCACGGGCGCCCAGGCGAAGTGGCTCGGCTTGCCTTCGGAGGAGCATATGAAGGGCAGGGGCGCCTCAGCCTGCGCGACCTGCGACGGCTTTTTCTACCGCGGCAAGAAGGTCGCGGTGATCGGCGGCGGCAATACCGCGGTCGAGGAAGCGCTGTACATGACCAACCACAGCCATGACGTCACCTTGATCCATCGCCGCGATTCCCTTCGCGCCGAGAAGATCCTGCAGGACCGGCTGTTCGCTCACTCCGACATCAAGGTGATCTGGGACAGCGAAGTGGTCGAGTTCGTTGGCGGCGGCGACCCCGAGGCGCTGGTCGGGCTCGACATCAGGAACAAGCGCACGGGCGAGGTCAGCCGCATCGAAGTCGAGGGCGCGTTCGTCGCCATCGGCCACTCGCCGGCGACCGAGCTGTTCAGTGGCCAGCTCGAGCTCGACAGCGACGGCTACATCAAGGTCGAGCCAGGGACGACGCGGACCAGCGTCCCGGGCGTCTTCGCGTGCGGCGACGTAATGGACAAAATCTACCGCCAGGCAGTGACCGCCGCGGGGACCGGCTGCATGGCCGCGCTCGATGCCGAGAAATATCTCGCTGCGCAGGAGTTCGAGGCGATCGCCGCCGAGTAGCTAGGGGTAGACCGCCTCGACGAAATAGAGGCCATGCGGCGGGGCATTGAACCCGAGCGCTGACCGATCCCGCGCCTCCAAAGCCTGGCGCATGTCATCGGGCTTCCACTGGCCGCGGCCGACCAGCGCCAGGCAGCCGACCATCGAGCGCACCTGGTGGTGGAGGAAGCTGCGCGCTGCGGCTTCGACGCGGATCTCTTCGCCCACGACGCTGACCTCGAGCCGGTCCAGAGTCTTCACCGGGCTGTCCGACTGGCATTGCGCCGAGCGGAAGGTGGTGAAGTCATGACGTCCGATGAGGTGCGCCGCGCCTTCGCGCATCTTTTCGACGTCGAGCGGCACCGCGACGTGCCACACCTTGCCAAGGTCGAGCGCCGGCGGCGCGCGCCGGTTGAGCATCCGGTAGCGATAGCGCCGGCCGATGCACGAGAAGCGCGCGTGCCAGTCGTCGGCAACCTCCGCGACGTCCAGCACGGAGATGGGCTGCGGCCTCACCAGTGCGTTGAGCCCCTCGCGCAAGCGGTGCTCGGTCAGCGGCTTTTCGAGGTCGACGTGGGCGGACATGGCGAGCGCGTGGACCCCCGCGTCGGTCCTTCCCGCCGCTGTGAATTGCGCCGTCTGGCCGGTCATCCGCTGCAGCGCCTCTTCGAGCGTCTGTTGAATCGAGGGTCCATGGTCCTGGCGCTGCCAGCCCATGAACGGCCCGCCGTCATATTCGATGGTCAGCCGCCAGCGGGTCACTTGAGGATCGTGCCCTTGGGGATAGCGAAGCCGCGCAGCAGGTCGCCCGGGCTCATCGGTGCACGGCCGGCGCGTTGCACGAGGAGCGGGCGGATGGACTCGACGCCGCAGGCGACGCTGAGGCAATCGTCGAGCACTTCGCCCGGCTTGCCGGATGCGTCGCTGCCCACTGCCGCCTCGAGCAGCTTCACCCGTTCGCCGCCCGCCTCGAACCATGCACCGGGGGCAGGGCTGAACGCGCGCACCTGGCGCTCGATCTCTTTCGCCGGCCTCGTCCAGTCGATCCGCGTCTCCACCTTGGCGATCTTTTTGGCATAGGTGGCGCCGGCGACCGGCTGCGGTTCAGGCGGAGTCGGATGGCCGAGCCATTCGACCAGCATGCGGGCGCCGAGATTGGCCAGTTCTTCCGTCACTTGCGCGGCGTTCTTGTGACGGATGTCGATCGACTGCCGAGCGAGCATCGGGCCCGTGTCAAGCCCCTCGTCCATGCGCATCAGCGTCACTCCGCTGACCTCGTCGCCGGCGAGGATCGCGCGCTGGATCGGCGCTGCGCCGCGCCAGTGGGGGAGGAGGGAGGCGTGGACGTTGATGCAGCCCGCCTTGGGCGCCTCGAGGATTTCGCGTGGTAGGATGAGTCCATAAGCCGCAACGACCGCGAGGTCGGCGTCAAGCGCGCGAAAGTGTCCCTGCTCGTCCTCGTTGCGCAGCGTCTTGGGCGTGCGCACCTCGATGCCCAGTTCCTCGGCCCGCTCATGGACCGCCGTCTTGCGCTCCGCCTTACCGCGTCCGGCGGGCCGCGGGGGCTGCGCATAAGCGGCAACGACCTCGTGCCCGTGCTCGACCAGCGCATTGAGGCTCGGCACGGCGAAGTCCGGCGATCCCATGAAGACGATGCGCATCGCCGGCGCACTTGCGGGGCAGGCCGAGCGCGGTCAAGGAGTCGCCCACCATGGCAAGTCAGGAGATCGAAGCTCTCTCGCAAGCGCTGGCGCGGCTGCCGGGCCTCGGGCCGCGCTCGGCGCGCCGCGCCGTGCTCTACCTGATGAAGAAGCGCGAGACCGCGCTCGGCCCGCTCCTCTCCGCCCTCCAGGCGGTCGCCGAGCGGCTGTCGACCTGCTCGGTGTGCGGCAATGTCGACACCTCCGACCCCTGCTCGATCTGCCGCGACCCCAAGCGCGACGAGAAGATGCTGTGCGTGGTCGAGGAAGTCGCCGACCTGTGGGCGCTCGACCGCTCGCGCCTCTTTCCCGGCCGTTATCATGTGCTTGGCGGCCACCTGTCGGCGCTCGAGGGCGTTCGGCCGGAAGACCTGGCGATCGACCAGCTCGTCGGCCGCATCGCCAAGGGCGGGATCGACGAGGTGGTCCTCGCCATGAACGCCACGCTCGAGGGCCAGACGACCGCCCATTACCTCGCCGAGCGCCTCGAGCGTTTTCCTATCCGCCTCAGCCAGTTGGCCCATGGACTTCCCGTGGGCGGTGAGCTCGACTATCTCGACGAAGGAACGCTCGCCCAGGCTCTGCGAGCCCGGCGCCCGATTTCTTGAACCCCTTCAGCTGAAAGACTAAATTCCACCCATGGCCATTCGCCCGATCTTCGAGACGCCCGATCCTGTCCTTCGCCAGATTTCCAAGCCGGTGGAGACGTTCGACGACGAGCTGAAGACGCTCATCGCCGATATGTTCGAGACGATGTACGCGGCGCCCGGGATCGGCCTTGCCGCGGTTCAGGTCGGGGTTCCGATCCGATTGCTGGTGATCGACCTGCAGGAGCCGGCGGACCCCGAGGATCCCGAAAGCCCCGTGATCCGTGAGCCGCGCGTCTTCATCAACCCGGAGGTCACTTGGCACTCGGACCAGGAGGTGCCTTATACCGAAGGCTGTCTCTCGGTGCCCGAGCAATATGCCGAGGTCATGCGC
>DATDDW010000058.1:0-1677 GCA_036523615.1 Sphingomicrobium sp. | reverse complement strand
AAAGCAGGTGGCGCCAGCGCCGGCGAGCCCGGGAATCAAGGCGCTCTTGACCCGCGCCGCCGACGTTCGCAGCATCACGGCGCACGGTCGTCGATTGACGATGGCCAGCCACCGCGGCGTGGGCGACGAGACTGGTTGCGGAATTGTGACATCGAGGGGATTTTTCAAAATGGTCAGACTGATTGCGTTTCTTGCCGCCACCACTACGCTTGCCGGCTGCGCCGCGACCACTGCTCCGCCGCCAATGGTCGCTCCCGCGGCCGCAGTGGCGGTGCCGGTGGCGCCCGTCGCACCGCCGGCGCCCAGGCCGCAATATGGCACGTTCGGGTTCGATTCGACCGGCATGGACACCACCGTCGTGCCGGGGAACAACTTCTACCAATATGCCAACGGCACCTGGGCGAAGACCACGCCGATTCCGCCGGACAAGTCCAATTATGGCATGTTCACTGTCCTCGACGATCTCTCGCGCGACCGGACCAAGGGACTGATCGAGGAATCGGCGAAGGATCCCAACAGCCGGATCGGCGCCGCTTACGCGAGCTTCATGGATCAGGCCGCGGTCGAGTCCAAGGGCCTTACCCCGTTCGAGCCTTGGCTGAACCAGGTGCGGGCGATCAAATCGAAGGCGCAGCTGCCGTCGGTCTACGCCGAGGCGTCGCGGCTCGGCATCGGTACTCCGTTCGGCGGTTTCGTCGGCCAGGACGACAAGGCGCCCGAGGAATATATCTTCCAGTTCTTCCAGTCCGGCCTCGGCATGCCCGACCGCGATTATTATCTGTCGAAGGACGCTAAGCTCGCCGAGACCAAGGCCAAATACCTCCAGCATCTGACGACCATGCTGACCCTCGCGGGCGAGGCGAATGCCCCCGCCCGAGCCAAGGCGATCGTCGACTTCGAGACCAGGATCGCGCAGGTCAGCTGGACCAAGGTCGAAAGCCGCGATGCGACCAAAACCTACAACAAGTTGACCCTCGCCCAGCTCGCCAGGAGCGCGCCGGGCTTCAATTGGAACCAGTTGCTGGAAAAGCGCGGAGTGGTCGGGGTCAAGTCGATCCTCGTCGCTCAGCCGAGCGCGATCACCAAGATCGCCGCTTTGGTCAATCGCGCGCCATTGGGCGTGCTCAAGGACCAGCTGCTCGTCCGCTCGCTGGATTCCTATGCGTCGTACCTTCCGGCGAAATTCGATAATGAGAATTTCGCCTTCTACGGCACCACCCTGTCCGGCACGCCGGAACAGGAGGCGCGGTGGAAGCGAGCGGTCAATTTCACCGTCGGCGCGCTCGGCGACGACGTCAGCAAGCTCTACGTCGCCAAATATTTCCCGCCGGAGACGAAGGCGGCCGCCGACGAGCTGGTCCACAACATCATCAACGCCATGGATCGGCGGATCGACAAGCTCGACTGGATGAGCGCGGACACTAAGATCAAGGCGCACGCCAAGCTTGCCGCCTTCACCCCCAAGATCGGCTACCCGAGCCAGTGGCGCGACATGTCCGGGCTTTCGATCGACCGCAATGATCTGCTCGGCAATGCGATGCGCTCGAACCAGTTCGACTACGCCTACAACGTCGGCAAGCTGGGCAAGGCGATCTACAAATGGGAATGGGGCATGACCCCGATGACGATCAACGCTTATGCCAATTTCGGCATGGTCGAGATCGTCTTCCCGGCGGC
>DATDDW010000057.1:0-1604 GCA_036523615.1 Sphingomicrobium sp. | reverse complement strand
CCGAGCAGCGGCGCGATCTCGGTCTTGCGCAGCCGCGAGGCGATCGCGCCCTTGACGATCCCGCCGAGGCGCTCGTCGTCGAGGCTTTCGAAAATGTCGGCGATCAGGCGCGAGGCGCCCGCGCGGATCCGCGTGCCCTCGCCGGCTGGAGTCTGGAGGAAGCGGCCGGCGGCGCCGGCGACGTCGAGCCGCTGCATGCGCCGGGCGACGACTCCGGGGATGAGGAAATTCTCCTGCAGGAAGCGGGCGAGCGCCTCGCCGATCCGATCCTTGTTCCGCGGGATGATCGCGGTGTGCGGGATGGGCAGGCCGAGCGGATGGCGGAACAGCGCTGTCACGGCGAACCAGTCGGCGAGGCCGCCGACCATCGCCGCTTCAGCGAACGCCTTGACGTAGCCGAGCCACGGATAGCGCGGCTCGAGCGCACGCGCGCCGGTGAACACCGCCGCCATCAGCACGAGGAGGCCGGTCGCGGCAACCTTCATCCCGGCAGCGCCGGGCTGCGTCGGGTTGAAACGGCTCAATACGGGAGCTGCGGGGGCGCGGTTCACACGCCCCCAATAGCTTGACCCTCGCGGAAGTTCACTCCGCCGGGACGGGCTCCGACTGCTGGTGCGCGCCGGCGCCGATGAACCGATGGAACACGCGGCCGATGCGCGATTCGATCGAGATCGCGATCGAGAAGTAGGACGGGACCAGCAGAAGCGTCAGGATCGTCGAGAAGATGAGGCCGCCGATCACGGTGATGCCCATCGGCGCTCGCCAGCTGTTGTCGCCGGTGAGCGAGACCGCGGTCGGCAACATTCCGAAGACCATCGCGATGGTGGTCATGACGATCGGCTGCGCGCGCTTGTGGCCCGCTTCCCAGATCGCCTGGTTCTTGGGCATGCCGTGGTTCATCATCTCGACCGCGAAGTCGACCAGAAGGATCGAGTTCTTAGCGACGATTCCGAACAGCATGAGGATGCCGATCAGCACGAACAGCGACACCGGCTGCCCGGCGATGAGCAGCGCCACCGCGGCGCCCAATGGCGCGAGCAGCAGCGAGCCCATGTTGACGAAGGGCGCGAGGAAGCGGCGGTAGAGCAGCACCAGAACCGCGAAGACGAGGAGCACGCCGGAGATCAGCGCGACCGCGAAGTTGAACAGGAGCTCGGCCTGCCACTTCTGGTTGCCGAGGTTCATCTGCTCGACGCCCTGCGGCAGGTTCTTGTAGCTCGGCAGCTGCTTCACCTTGGCCCAGACGTCGCCCTCGACCACGCCCGGAGCGAGGTCGGCGCCGATGGTGATGCGGCGCAGCTGGTTCGAGCGGTTGATCGTCGTCGGACCCGACCCGAAGCTGATGTCGGCGACCGACTTCAAGGGCACCGAGCCGCCATTGGTCGTCGGCACGGGCAGGTTCTGCAGCGTCGTGATGTCGCGACGGGCATTCTCCGACAACGACACCTGGATCGGCACCTGCCGGTCGGAGAGCGAGAACTTGGCGCTGTTCTGCTCGATCTCACCGAGCGTGGCGATGCGGATCGTCTGGCTCAGCGCCGCGGTGGTGACGCCAAGGTCCGCGGCGAGGTCGAAGTGCGGTTTGATCACCACTTCGGGCTGCG
>DATDDW010000056.1:0-1886 GCA_036523615.1 Sphingomicrobium sp. | reverse complement strand
CAAGCACCTTCCGTACACGCCCGAGCAGCTGTTCGAGCTCGTCGCCGACGTCGCCCATTACGACGAGTTCCTGCCGTGGGTTGTGGCGGTAAGGGTGCGATCGTCGAGCGAGAAGGAGACCGTGGCCGATCTCGTGGTCGGCTTCAACGCCTTCAAGGAGCGCTTCACCAGCCGCGTGGTGAAGCACCGGCCTGACAGCATCTGCGTCGACTATGTCGAAGGGCCGCTCAAATATCTGCACAATGAATGGCGCTTCGACCGCGCCGCGGACGGCGGCACCGACGTGCACTTTTCGGTCGACTTCGCTTTCAAGTCGCGGCTGTTCGAGACTCTGGCCGGCGCGATGTTCGACCGGGCGCTGCGGCGGATGACCAATGCGTTCGAGCAGCGCGCGGCGGCGCTTTACGGCATCAACAGCTCGAGCGCGCAGAGCGCCGCCTGAAGGCGCACGCCCGAGCGGGTGTTCTCGTCGAAAAATTTCTGGTCGGCGATGATCTTCGCCGGGTCGGCGTCGCGCTCGGCCGTGGCGAACACGACCGTGCCCACGGGCTTGGCCGGAGTTCCGCCGCCGGGGCCGGCAACGCCGGTGATCGCCACCGCAATGTCGGCATCGGACGCGGCGAGGGCGCCGCGGGCCATCGCCCAGGCGGTGGCGACGCTGACCGCGCCGAACGTCTCGACCACTTCCTCGCTGACGTGCAGCTCGTGGATCTTGGCCGCGTTGGAATAAGTCACATAGCCGGCCTCGAACACGTCGGACGAGCCGGGAATCTCCGTGAGCGCGGCGCTGACCAGGCCGCCAGTGCAGCTTTCGGCGATCGCGATCCGCCGGCCGGCGGTGCGGTTGGCGTCGATGACCTCCCGGGCCTTGTCGACCAGCACGTCGGGGAGAAGCGCGTCCTTCACTTTGGATACCTCACGCGGATGCTCGCCACGGCCTGCGCGGCAATGCCTTCGCCGCGGCCGGTGAAGCCGAGCCCTTCGGTGGTCGTCGCCTTGATGCTCACCTGGTCGATGCTCAACCCCGCAATCTCAGCCACCCGCTCGCGCATCGCCGCGCGGTAAGGCGCGACCTTGGGCGCCTCGGCGATGATCGTACAATCCACATGGTCGATCATTGCTCCGTCGTTGCGAAGCAGCTCGACAGCATGGCGGAGGAAGCGATCGGACGACACGCCCTTCCATGTAGTATCGCCCGGCGGAAAATGCTCGCCGATGTCGCCGAGCCCCGCTGCGCCGAGCAGAGCGTCGGTGATTGCGTGGAGCACGACATCGGCGTCGCTGTGCCCGGCGAGCCCGCGCGAATGCTGCACTTCTACGCCGCCCAGCATGACCGGCCCTTCACCCGAAAAAGCATGGACGTCGAAGCCGGTGCCGGTGCGCGGCTGCAGCTGGCCGGCGAGCCACTGCTCGGCGCGGCTGAAGTCGGCGGGCGTGGTGAGCTTGTCGAGCATGGGATCGCCATCGACCAGGCCGACCTCCATCCCCGCAGCGTGAAGCACTGCAGTTTCGTCGGTTGGCGGTGCGCCCGACCAGCGCTGGTAGGCGTCGCGCAACGCGTCGAGCCGAAACGCCTGCGGCGTCTGCACTCGGACGAGGCCGCTGCGGTCGACCGGCTCGCCGAGGCGCTCGCTGCCGCGGACCACGGTGTCGCCGACCGGCAGGACCGGCGCGGCGCCGGGGAAGAACTCGAGCTGCGCGATCAAACGGTCGACGACCGCCGAAGGGCAGAAAGGCCGCGCCGCGTCGTGGACGAGCACGGCATCGGCGTCGATCGCGGCAAGGCCGGCGCGGACGGAATCAGTACGCTCGGCGCCCCCGTCGATGAGGTCCCCCACTGGTAGCCCCGCGAGCGCGGCCGACGCGAGCTCGTGCTGGCCTTGCCC
>DATDDW010000055.1:0-1595 GCA_036523615.1 Sphingomicrobium sp. | reverse complement strand
GAACGGCTGCAGGCGCCGATCGGCAAGCCGCTCCTCGGCAAGGCCGCGGTCCCCGACCAGAGCCCCTATTGCACCGGCGGAGTCGGCCTGCTCGGCACGCGGCCGAGCCAGGAATCGCTCGAAGGCTGCGATACCTTGCTGATCATCGGCTCGAGCTTCCCCTACATCGAATTCTACCCCAAGCCGGGCAAAGCCAAAGCGGTGCAGATCGAGCTCGATCCCAAGCGGATCGGCATGCGCTACCCTGTCGAGGTCGGCCTCGTCGGCGACAGCAAGCGCGTCCTTTCCGAGCTCCTGCCGCTCTTGAAGAAGAACGAAAGCAGCGACTTCCTCGAGGACGCGCAGAAATCGATGCGCGAATGGCGCGAGTTGATGGAAGAGCGCGGCACAAGGCGCGACACGCCGATGAAGCCGCAGGTCGTCACCCACGAGCTTAACAAGCTGCTCGACGACGACGCGATCGTCATCACCGACAGCGGCACCATCACCTCATGGGTCGCGCGGCACATCGACATCCGCGGCGACATGAAGTTCAGCTGCTCGGGCACATTGGCCAGCATGGCCTGCGGCCTGCCTTATGCGATCGCGGCGGCGACGGCTTACCCCAACCGTCAGGTGGTGTCGGTGATCGGCGACGGCTCGGCGGCGATGCTGATGGGCGATTTTGTCACCCTGCGGAAATACAATCTCAACGCGAAGATCATCGTCATCAAGAACAACACGCTCGGCCAGATCAAGTGGGAGCAGATGGTCTTCCTCGGCAACCCCGAATACGGCTGCGAACTCGAGCCGATCGACTTCGCCCGGGTCGCCGAAGGCTGCGGCATCGATGCGGTCCGCATCGAAGACCCGGGCCGGTGCGCCGACCAGCTGAAACAGGCGCTCGCCACTCCCGGTCCGTGCCTGATCGAAGCGGTGGTCGACCCCTATGAGCCGCCGATGCCGCCCAAGATCGAGCTCAAGCAGGCACTCAACATGGGCAAGGCGCTGGCCAAGGGCACGCCCCACGCGCTGGATACCGCGCTGACCCTCGCCTCCGACACGGTGCGCGAGCTGGTCTAGATCCCGCCGTCGACCGGTTCGTAGCCGGCCTCGCGCAGCTTGTGCGCGAGCTCGTCGCCGGTGCGCCGCGCCAAGTCTCCGTCCTGCGAGCGGATGACGAAATTGGCGCCGTAGCGGCCGTCGCGGAAAAACGGATAGCTGCCGATCGCGACGCCGGGATGCGCTTCCTCGGTCTCGCGCAGCATGTCGGCGACGTCGCTCTCGGCGGCGCGCGCCCCGACCGTCACCGACACCACCGGCCGGCCGCCCTCGAGCTTGCCGGTCAGCGCCTCGAGCATGCTCGCGGCGATGTGCGGCACGCCCGCTAGGATATAGACATTCCCCATCTTCACGCCCGGCGCGCCCGAGCTCGGGTTGCGCAGCAGCTCGGCGCCTTCGGGCGCGCGCGCCATCCTGAGGCGAGCCTCGGTGAGCCCACCCGGCCGGTCGCGGTAATAATCTTCGAGGATTTGGCGCGCTTCCGGATGCACAACGACGGGCACGCCGAACGCCGCAGCAATCGCGTCGACGGTGATGTCGTCGTGCGTCGGCCC
>DATDDW010000054.1:0-3504 GCA_036523615.1 Sphingomicrobium sp. | reverse complement strand
TACCAATATTGGGTCAACGACCGGCCGTGCGGCACGCTCGATTCGTTCATCGAGGGGGCGAGCGAGCACAAGGGAAGCTGGTGGCCCGACTGGCTCGAGTGGATCAGGAAGCAGGATCCGGGAAAAGTGAAGCCGACAGGTGCGCGCGTGCCCGGCAAGGGCAAATTAAAGGCGATCGAGGACGCGCCGGGGAGCTATGTCAAAGCGCGCTGACGCGCTGGTCCTGCGCATCGCCACGCCCGACGAGCATGACGCGCTCGAGGCGCTGCAGCGGCGCGCATCGCTGGCCAACGAAGTCGACCGCCGGCACCTCGAGGCGCATCCCGACGCGATCCACTTGCCGCCGGCGCAGCTCGCCAACGGGCAGGTGATCGTCGCCGAGCTCGACGGGCGTGTTGCCGGGTTCGCGGCGGTGGTCGGCGGCGAGCTCGACGGGCTGTTCGTCGAGCCCGAGCTGTGGCGGCGTGGCGTCGGCGCCGCGCTGGCCGAAGAAGCCACCCACGTCGCGCGGCGCAAAGGCCTCACGCTGACGGTGATCGCCAATCCCGCGGCCCGCGAGTTCTACGCAAAGTGCGGCTTTGCCGTCGAAGGCGCGGCGCGCACGCGGTTCGGCCCGGCGCTCAGGATGTCGCGCTAGCAGCGCTCAACAATTCTCGTATTTCCAGTTGCGGCGCTTGCCTTCGCTGAGCCACTCGACCGCGGTGGCGATGCGCTTGTGCCGCGTCTCGTCGCGCTTCGCTTCGCCGATCCATTCGAGATATTCGCGGCGGCAGCTCGGCGGGAAATTTTCGAGCGTCGCTTTGGCTTTCGGCGCGCGGTCGAGCGCGGCGGCCAAGTCGGGATGCATCTCGGGCGGCGGCTTGGGCGCGTGCTTGGGCTTGCGCGCGGGCGCCTGCTGCGACAGCTCGGCCGCCTTGGCGATCATCGCGTCGAGGTCGGCGGGCAGGTCATCGACGTTGGTCAGCTTGCCGAGCTGGCCCATGGCTCCCGCCTTGGCCTCGAAGCCGAGTTCCTGACCGCGCCAGAAGTTGACCATGGCATGGGCTTTGAATGCGGCGGTGCCGAGGACGATCTTGCCGCCTTTGCAGTAGGTCGGGTGGCTCCATTTCATCGCTTCCTCGACCTCCGGGACGACGGCATGGACGCGCTCGCGCACCTTCTCGAGGATCGGCCGGGCGAACGGCTGCGCCTTGCCGATGTAAGCGTCGATCCGCGGATCGCGGCTCACAGGATGCCGTGGCCGAGCATCAGGCGGATGACGCCGACGACGATGACGAAGAGGTTGAGGTTCCTGCCCGCGGTGCTGCGCGAGACCATGCCAACGACGGCGCCGATGATCGCCAGCGGGACGATCAGCCAGTTTAGCGCGCCGAGGAAGGGCAGGAAGGCGACGATCGCGCAGAGCAGCGCGACGAAGCCGATGATCAGCGAGACGAGGTTGAACATCGCGCCTGCTCTATCATCACTCCGGCGCCTGCGGGAGACGCGGCGCGCGGAGCAGCGCGACGGCGTAGAGCGCTAGCGCGGCCCAGATCGCCGGGAAGGCGATCGCGTGCGCCATCGTGAACGGCTCGCCGTAGAGGACGACGGCAATGAGGAACTGCAGGGTCGGCGCGACGAACTGGAGCATGCCGAGAGTCGAGTAAGGCAGGCGCTTGGCGGCGGCGGTGAACAGCAGCAAAGGCGTGGTCGAGACGATGCCGGCGAGCAGCAGCAGCTCGGCCGACGCGCGGCTGCCGCCCATCACCGGCTGGCCCGCGAGCGCCATCCAGCCGAGCCAGGCCGCGGCGAGCGGGAAGAGGATCACGGTCTCGATCGCCAGGCCCGTGAGCGCGTCGGCGGGGACGACTTTGCGCAACAGGCCGTAAAGCGCGAAGGTGACGCAGAGCGCGAGGCTCAGCCACAACTGACCGAGCGCTCCGACCGCGAGTACCGAAATCCCGGCAGCAGCGATGGCGACCGCGGTCCATTGCAGGCGGTTCAAGCGCTCGCCGAGCACGAAGCGGCCGAGCAGCACATTGGCGAGGGGATTGAGATAATAGCCGAAGCTTGCCGCGAGGATGTGGCCGCCCGTCACCGCATAGACGTAGAGCAGCCAGTTGCTGCCGATGAGCAGAGCGGTGAGCATCAGCAGGCCGACGGTCGCCGGGCGGCTGGTCGCCCCGCGCACCTTTCCCCAGCCTTTGCCGAAGGCGATCAGCAGCGCGAGATAGGGCAGCGACCAGAGCACGCGGTGGGCGACGATGTCGACCGCGCCGACGCCGCTGAGCGCCTTGAAATAGATCGGCAGGACGCCCCACAGACCGTAAGCCGCGACTCCGAGCAGGAAGCCGCGTTGGTCGATGTGGCGTGCCGTGCGGGCCGCCGCAGCTTTGGGGCTTTCGGGCGCGTTCATTTGGCGCGCGCCTAGCGGCGGTGAGCGTTCAGTGAAAGCTTATGTTGAACGGGGCATTGGTTGAATCGGACTAACCCGACTGTCACTGATGGGGGAGGAGTGAAGCCATTGCCGCTCGTGCTGCCAAATCGTCCTGCCTGGACGGGAATTGCGGCCGTGACAGCGCTTGCGCTGCTCGGCGGCTGCGCGACCAAGCCGAAGCTTCCGCCCGGCGTCCACCCGGTGGTCGAGGTCGGCGCTCCGTCGAAGGCCAATGCGTGGAAATCGGTCGCCACCGCCGAGGACCAGGACCGCGTCGCGCGGCTCGGCCTCGCCTGGCAGGAAGCGCTCGCCGACGCCAAGAAGACTAACGCCGCCGACGTGCGCAAGGAAGGCAGCCTGCTGCTGCCGCGCGGCGGGTTGCCGCGGCCCTCGCCGACGCCCGGAAGCTACAATTGCCGGCTGATCAAGCTCGGCAGCGTCAACGGCAAGAGCAAGCCGTTCGAAAGCTTCAAGCCCTTCTTCTGCTACGTCGAGGTCGAGGACGATTTGCTGACGATCGTCAAGCAGACCGGCAGCCAGCGCCCGGCGGGGCGGCTGTGGGAAGATGACGATCCCACTCGGCTGGTTTTCCTCGGCAGCCTCGCGCTCGGCAACGAGGACCAGCCGCTCGCTTACGGCGACGATCCCAAGCGCAACATGGCCGGTGTGCTCGAGCGGATCGGGGCCTTCCGTTGGCGGCTGGTGATCCCGTGGCCGCAAAGCACGTCCAAGCTCGACGTGTTCGAACTCACTCCGGTGGATTTCTCACAGCAGCCGCAATGAGCGGCGACACGGCGGGGTTGCTTGCCGACCCGGCGGAGGTCCGCGCGATCCTGATCGCCTCGGCCCAGGCGGGGGAGGCGATCAGCTATTCCGAAGTGCTGGCGCTGCTCGGCCACGATTTCACCCGGCCCAAGATGCGCGCGCTGTGCAAGGTGCTGAGCTTTGTCGACGACGAGGCGGAGGAGCGCGGCGAGCCCGAGCTCGCGGTGCTGGTCGTGCGCCAGTCGGACGGGCTGCCGGGGCAGGGCTGGTGGGTCGGCGGGGCGAAGAAGCACGGCTACACCGGGCTGTGGGAAGGGCCCAAG
>DATDDW010000053.1:0-5974 GCA_036523615.1 Sphingomicrobium sp. | reverse complement strand
TGGGTCTGGTGGCCGAAATGCGCTCCGGCCTCGAGCAATTGCTGCATGGTGACGACCGTGGTCGCCATAGGTCTTCTCCTTCCGGTTCTGCCTCGATGGTGCCATGTCACCAGCCTTACGGCTGGCACCGGTATGTCGGCTCCATCTGTGGAATGAGCGGGCACCTAGCCGAAGAGCCCCAGCCTTTCAAGGCTTTGGGACGGCCACGAAAGCCGTGCTTGACAGGTGAGAACAAATAGTGAACATTTCACCATATCAACCGAGCGGAACCGACGCTCGCCGGAACAAAGCAGGTCCGGCAGGGTTAGGCGCTCCAATAAAGGACGGATGCGATGATTGCGGCACTGGGTACCCTCGCCTTTCTCGCCACTTTGTGGCTGCTCGTGGTCGTGGGTGCAGCGGTTCTTGAGGAAAGCGGCGCCAAGATCGCCGCTGCCCTCAAGGGCGAGTTCGGCTTGCAACCGCGCGTCCGCTTCGCCCCCGTGCGCATCCGCGCCCGCGCGAGCTCGAGAAAGCCTATGCGCGCCGCAGCGCGGCTGCGCGCCGCCGCTTGACCTTGGCGTAACTCCACAGGCTGAACGGAACCATCAGCAGATATAGCGCGGCAAAAACCAGCAGCGTCGGCCACGGCGCCTGGATCAACGCGGCCCCAAGGACCGCCAGCCCTGCAAGAGCGAACAGCCGCCACGAGGGGCGGATGCGGATGCTGGTCCAGCTGTAGGTCGGCAGGCTGGAGATCATCAGCGCGGCGATGAACAGCGTCCAGCCCATCACCGGCTGCCACGCGCGAAAAGCCTCATTGCCGGTGATCAGCCACAGATAGATCGGGACGAACGCCAGCCCTGCCCCTGCAGGCGCTGGAACGCCGGTGTTGAAGCCGGCCGACTTGTGCGGCTGCTCCCCGGCATCGAGGCGAGCGTTGAAGCGCGCCAACCGCAGCGCGCAGCATACCGCCAGCGCCAGTGCCGCGAGCCAGCCGAAGCGCGGCTCCGCCTTCAACGACCAGAGGAAGAGGATCAGCGCCGGAGCGGTGCCGAATGCGATATTGTCGGACAGCGAGTCGAGCTCGGCGCCAAATTTGCTCTGCGCGCGCAGCAGCCGCGCAATGCGCCCGTCGAGCCCGTCGAGCACTCCGGCAAGCACGATCGAGCCGATCGCTTTCTCCCACTCGCCGCGGATGGCGAGGCTGACGCCGGTGAGGCCGAAGCACAGCGCCAGCGCCGTGATCGCGTTGGGGATCATCGCGCGGAACGGGATTCGGCGGGGGCCGCCGTCCTCGGTCACTGGCTAACGCCGGTGAGCGCCCTGTCGACGCCGATCTCGCCGAGAATGGTCTCGCCGGCGATCGCGCGCTGGCCGAGCAGCACGCGAGAAGCGGTCCCGGCGGGCAGATAGACGTCGACCCGGCTGCCGAAGCGGATCATGCCGACACGCTGCCCGGCCTCGACCACGTCGCCTTCGCGGACGAAGGCGAGGATCCGGCGCGCGACCAGCCCGGCGATCTGGGTGAAGCCGATGCTCAGCCCGCCTGCCCCCTCGATCAGGATATGCTGGCGCTCATTGTCCTCGCTCGCCTTGTCGAGGTCGGCGTTGACGAACTTGCCCGGGACGTAGGCGATCCGCTTCACCCGGCCCGAGATCGGCGCGCGATTGATGTGCACGTCGAACACACTCATGAAGATCGACACGCGGGTATATTCGCCATCCGCCAGCCCATCCGCCCCGCGCAGCTCGGGCGGCGGCGGCACCTTGGCGATCATCGTCACCAGCCCGTCGGCCGGCGAGACGATCAGCTGGTCGCCGTGCGGGGTCGTGCGGATCGGATCGCGGAAGAAGCTTGCCGTCCACACCGTAACCCCGACCAGCAGCCAATCGAGGATGTGGACGTGGAGCAGGAACATGAAAAAGGTGATCGCCGCGGCGCCGACGACATATTTGCGGCCCTCCGGGTGGATCGACGGGAAGCGCCATTTGACGGTGGTCGTCGGCAGCGGACTGTCGTGCTTGTCGAGCTCGGCCATCGCTGGTCCCTTAAAGACCGGCGGACGCGGGCACAACGCCGCGGTTGCGTGCGTTTGCCGCCCATCCTAAGGCGCCGCAAAATCCCGAAAACGCAGGAAACGCGATGGCCAAGATCAAGGTGAAGAACCCGCTCGTCGAGCTCGACGGCGACGAGATGACGCGGATCATCTGGCAGTGGATCCGCGAGCGGCTGATCCAACCTTATCTGGACGTCGAGCTCCTCTACTACGATCTGTCGATTCAGAACCGCGATGCGACTGACGACCAGGTCACGATCGATGCGGCCAATGCGATCAAGCAGCATGGCGTGGGCGTCAAATGCGCGACGATCACGCCCGACGAGGCGCGGGTTCAAGAATTCGGCCTCAAAAAGATGTGGAAGTCGCCCAACGGCACGATCCGCAACATCCTTGGCGGCTGCATCTTCCGCGAACCGATCGTAATCTCGAACGTGCCGCGGCTAATCCCCGGCTGGACCGACCCGATCGTCGTCGGCCGTCACGCCTTCGGGGACCAGTATCGCGCGACCGACTTCCGTGTGCCCGGCCCCGGCAAGCTGACGATGAAATGGGTCGGCAATGATGGGCAGGAGCTCGAGTTCGAGGTGTTCGACTTCCCGGGCTCGGGCGTCGCCATGGGCATGTACAATCTCGACGGCTCGATCCGCGACTTCGCCCACGCCTGCTTCAACTACAGCCTGGGCCGCGGCTGGCCGCTCTATCTGTCGACCAAGAACACGATCCTCAAAGCCTATGACGGGCGGTTCAAGGACATCTTCCAGGAGATTTACTACAACGAATACAAAGAGAAATTCGAGAAAGCTGGCATTGAATATCAACACCGGCTGATCGACGACATGGTCGCTAGCGCCTTGAAGTGGAGCGGCAAATTCGTCTGGGCCTGCAAGAATTACGACGGCGACGTCCAGTCGGACCAGGTGGCCCAGGGCTTCGGCTCGCTGGGGCTGATGACCTCGGTCCTCATGGCCCCGGACGGCAAGACCGTCGAAGCCGAGGCGGCGCACGGCACCGTGACCCGGCACTACCGTATGCACCAGCAGGGCAAGGCGACCTCGACCAATCCGATCGCTTCGATCTTCGCCTGGACGGGCGGCCTCAAGTATCGCGGGAAGTTCGACGACACGCCCGAGGTAGTGCGCTTCGCCGAGACGCTCGAGCGCGTCTGCGTCGAGACGGTCGAGGCGGGACAGATGACCAAGGACCTCGCGATCCTCGTCGGCCCCGGGCAGGCGTGGATGACGACCGAGCAATTCTTCGAGGCGATCGTCCACAATCTCGAAGCGGCGATGGCACCTGAAGGCGCGGCTGCCCCCGTTCAGGCGTAGGCGTTGGGCGAGCGCACCCGCTCGCGCCTGATACCCAGACCGATGAAGCGGCCAGGGATGCGGCGAAGCAGCGGCACGGCGTTGAGCAGCCGCACCGGCCAGGGTGCGCCGCTGATCGTCGCTCCGCTCAGCACCGTTCCGATCACATTGTCCTGAACCGCTTTCTGCGCGGCCTGGATGAGCCGGGTCGGAAGCAACCGCCGCTGCTGCACCCTGGGCAGCAGTCCGTCGATCGTCTGCTTGCTCGCCTTGAGCGGCGCGGCGAGGATATTCGCCGCCGCCACCGCGTCCTGGATTGCGAGATTGATGCCGATGCCGCCGATCGGCGACATCGCATGCGCGGCATCGCCAATGGCGAGCAGCCCTGGGCGGCTCCACCGCCGCAGCCGGTCGAGCGCGACCGACAGCAGGTGAAGCTCGTCGGCCGACGTCAACACGTCGCCGGAGAGGTCGATGTCGGGGAACGCCTTCTGGACCTCGCCGCGCAGCCATTCCATGCCCTTGGCGATGACCGCATCCGCCTGGCCCTTGGGAATGAGGTAGGCGATCTGCCAATAATCCCGGCGATCGATCAGCACGACCATCCGGCCGCTGTCGATCGAGCCGCGCAGCGCTTCCCCGCTGTAGGGCGCCTTGGGCAGGCGAAACCACAGCACGTCCATCGGCGCGCCGAGCACTTCGAGCGGCAGCAGCTTCTGCTCGCGAACGATCGAATGGCGCCCGTCCGCGGCGATGACGAGGCGCGCCCGCAGCTCGCTGCCGTCGCCGAGCGTGACCCCGCTGATCCGAGCCTTCTCCTCGATGAAGCCGGTGACCTCCGCCTCCATTTGGAGGTGGAAGCCCGGCAAGGCAGCGGCTTCGTCGCGCAGGAAATCGAGGAACTCCCATTGCGGCATCATCGCGATGAACGGCGCCGCGGTGTGCAGATGGGTGAGATCGCCGAGCACATATTCGCGGCCGGCGATGCGGCCTTCGGCGCGCTCCACCTTCTCGTGCGGCCGCTTGAGGAAACGCTGCAGCATGCCGAGCTGGTCGAGGATCTCCATCGTCGAGGGATGAACGGTGTCGCCGCGGAAATCGCGGAAGAAGTCGGCGTGCTTTTCGAGCACCTGAACGCGGCAGCCGGCGCGGGCGAACAGCAGCCCAGCCATCATTCCTGCCGGCCCCCCGCCGACGACGATCAGGTCGAAGTCTGACGTCATGACGTCGCCTTATCGTCATTCCCGCGCAGGCGGGAATCCCGCTTGTTGTTCAAGCCAGCGGGACCCCCGCTTTCGCGGGGGTGACGGATAGGGCAGAGGAACCGCATGGGCGGCGAGTTCTCCACTTCCGGCTTCCGCGACGCTCTGGTGGTGCTCGGCGCCGCGGGCCTCGTGATCCCGGCCTTCGCGCGGATTCGCATCAGCCCGATCATCGGCTTCATCCTCATCGGCATGCTGGTCGGCCCTGCAGGTCTCGGCCGCCTCGACGAGGCTCACCCGTGGCTGCGCTACGTGACCATCTCGAACCGGCAGGCGATCGAGCCTTTCGCCGAGCTCGGCATCGTCCTCCTGCTCTTTTCGGTCGGGCTTGAGCTGTCGTTCCGGCGCCTGTGGAGCATGCGCCGGCTGGTGTTCGGCGTTGGCGCGGCCGAGCTGATCGTCGCCGCCGCATTCCTCGCGGTCGCCATCCACCTCGCCGGCGAAGGAGTCGCCGGGTCGATCGCACTCGGCCTCGCCCTTGCCCTCTCGTCGACGGCGATCGTCGTCCCGCTGGTCGGCACCCACGGCGCCGTCGGCCGCTCGGCGCTCGCCATGCTGCTGTTCGAGGACCTGGCGCTGGTCCCGATCGTGTTCCTGCTCGGCGCGATGGCACCGCACGCGGGCGGCAACGTCGGCTCACTGCTCGGCACGATCCTCATCGGCGGGATCACCGCCGTGGCGATGCTTTTCCTCGGCCGCCTGCTCCTCCCCCGCCTGTTCGCGCAGGCGGCGCGGACCAAGAGCCCCGAGCTGTTCCTGTCGGCTTGCCTCCTGGTGGTGATCGCGGCGAGCCTTGTGACTTCGGCGATCGGCTTTTCCGCAGTGCTCGGCGCGCTGATCGCCGGGATCGTGATCGCCGAAACCGAATATCGCGGCGAGGTCGAGGTGATCACCGCACCGTTCCGCGGCCTCGGCCTCGGCATTTTCCTGATCACCGTCGGGATGAGCGTCGATTTCCACGAGATCGTCGCTGGTTGGCGCAGCCTGCTCGGAGCGCTGCTCGGGGTGCTGGTGGTGAAGGCGATCGTCACCGCAATCCTTCTGCGCCTTGGCGGCGCCCGCACCGCCGTCGCTGCCGAAACGGGCGTGCTGATGGCCTCGCCTTCGGAAACAACGCTGATCGTGCTCGGGTCCGCCTCTGCGGCGCAGCTGATCAGTCCGCAAACGGCAGCCTTCTGGCAAGTAGTCACGGCAGCTGGGCTGACCGTCACTCCGCTGCTTGCCGAGCTAGGCCGGATCGCAGGGAGACGGTTTGCCGGCCGCGCGATGGCCCAGCAGATGGACTCGTCGCTCGACAGCGCCCCGCTCGGTCAGGTGATCGTCCTCGGTTTCGGCCGCGTCGGGCGCATGGTCGCCGACATGCTCG
>DATDDW010000052.1:0-1954 GCA_036523615.1 Sphingomicrobium sp. | reverse complement strand
TCATTCGCGCAGCTCGGATGCTAATGCGCCGCAATCGCGCAAAAGCCGCGATTCCCCCTCCTCCTCCCACTCGTCGGCGTAATCGATCGCCCGTTCGGCCTCGGCCGAAAGCGCGAGCAGACGCTCCTGCCAGACGACGATCTGCTTTCTGAGCCCGCCCTCAGCGAGCAGCAGCGCCGCCTTGCGCTGCGATTCGGTCTCCGCCTCGATCAAGTCGGCGAGCCCTTCCGCCTCGGTCAGGTCGATTCGGCCGTTGTCGAACGCGCGGCGGGTGAATTCGCCCGGCTGGGCGGCCCTCAGGCCCTCGAGCTCTCCAAGCGCGCCGAGCGCCGCGTCGACCACCGCACGCCCGCCATGACATTGAAATTCCACGATATCTTCCCCGGTAGAGCTCGCCGGCGAATCGAACCGCAGGACTAGCGCCTCATCGAGCAATTCGCCCGTCTGAGGATGCCTGAGCTCGCGCACCGCGGCGCTCCTCGCCTCGGGCAGCGCGCCGGCGATCCGCTCTCCGGCCGCGTGCGCCTGGGGCCCGCTGATGCGAATGACGGAGATCGCCGCCGGCGGTCGCCCGCTCGACAGCGCAAAAATCGTGTCCGCCGCCACGGCGTCAGCTGAAGATCGGCGCGACCACCGGCGCGACATGGCCGGCGCCCTCGTAGATCATCTTGAGCGCGACCCACAGGATCACCAGCAGCCCCGCCCAGGCGAGCCAGCGGTAGCGGTCGATGTAGCGGGCGATCAGGCTCGCCGCGGCGCCCATCAGCAGCACAGAGAGCACCAGCCCAAAGACCAGCACCCACGGATGCTCGCGCGCCGCTCCGGCGATGGCCAGCACATTGTCGAGGCTCATGCTGACGTCGGCGATCGCCACGCCCATCGCTGCCCCGGCAAAGCTCTTCGCCGGCTTCAGCCCCGAATGCTCGTCGCCCGCGACTTCCTCAGACCCCTCGCTTTCGTCCTTGTGCCGGATCTCGCGGTACATGCGCCACGCTACCCACAGCAGCAGCAGCCCGCCGGCGAGCACCAGGCCCGTGACCCGCAGCAGCTGCGTGACGACGAGCGCAAACGCGATGCGCAGCACCAGCGCGGCGATCACGCCGATCAGGATCACGCGGCGGCGCTGCTCGGCGGGAAGGCCAGCCGCGAGCGCGCCGACGACAATCGCATTGTCGCCGGCAAGAACGAGGTCGATGAACAGGATCTCGAAAAAAGCCGCGACGGCGGAAAAGGTGATCAGGCCCGGGTCCATTCCAGCGGCCTAGCCGAGGCTAAGCACATGCCTCAACCCCAGCACATGTTCGCCGCCTTCCCAGCCGTCGTGGATCATGCTGACCGCGACCCACAGGATCACCGCCAGCCCGATATAATTGAGCCACGGAAAGCGCCCGATGAGCCGCGCGACGAAGTTCGCCGCGAGGCCCATGAACAGCACCGAGAAGGACAGTCCGACGAACAGCAGCGCCGGGTTCTCACGCGCGATCGAGGCGACGAGCAACACATTGTCGATGCTCATGCTGAGGTCGGCCACCGCGATGGCGATTGCCGCCTGGAGCAAGGTCCGGCTTTGCGGGGGGCCCTCGATAATAGGCGTCGCCGGATCGTCGGCGATCACCGTCGCTTTCGGGTGCAGCTGCCGCCACATGTTGTAGGCGACCCACAGCAGCACCAGCCCGCCGGCGAAGACCAGGCCGGTGATCCTCAGCAGCTGCGTCGCAATGAGCGCGAAGCTGATCAGCATCACCAGCGCCAGCCCGACGCCGAACATCAGCACCTTGCGCCGGTCGCGCACCGGAAGCCCGGAGGCGAGCGAGCCCATGATCACCACATTGTCGCCCGCCAAAGTCAGGTCGGCGATGATGATCTGCGTGAGCTTGGCGAGCCCGGCGGCGGTGAAGATCGCACCGAAGTCCAGGCTCTCGAGCATGGCGCCGCGGCGCTACTGGTTCATCGA
>DATDDW010000051.1:0-5493 GCA_036523615.1 Sphingomicrobium sp. | reverse complement strand
TCGCCGAATTCTCGGTGCCGGTGATCTTCATCACCGCTTTCCCGGAGCGGCTGCTGACCGGCACTCGCCCCGAGCCGACGTTCCTCATCACCAAGCCGTTCCAGCGCTCGACGGTGAAGGCGGCGATCGCCCAGGCTTTGTTTTTCGACGCGGCGACGGTCCCCGCCGGCTGAAGCGGAACACGGCCCTAGCCGGCGCGTTGGCCGGACGAACAGTGATTTCGTGACGAGAGCATAATGGCTGACCCGCGGCACTCCGAGCCATCGGCAACCGAGACGACGACGGAAGCGCGAGCAGGCTCGACGCCGGGCGTTACGCGCAACGTACTCATCGTCGGTCTGCTGCTGGTCGTGCTTATCTTTGCGGTAATTGTCTTGGTTGGGCGCTCCTGAGCACCTAAGTTCCCGGCACAATCGCTGTTCATGTTCGATCAAACTGCGCGTGACCACGGTCGCGCGCCAGTCACAGGGTGGGCATTAGCTTGGTAGAAGATCGCGACGACGAGGACCGACCAGCCAGCCCTTCGGCCGAGCCGGTTCCGCTCGCCGACCCCGAATTCAAGGAGCAGCTGGCGGCGGTGATCCCGCACCTGCGCGCCTTCGGCCGCTCCTTGTCGGGCAGCCGCGACCTTGCCGACGATCTCGTTCAGGAGACTCTGCTCAAGGCTTGGGCAGCGAGGAAGCGTTTCCAGGCCGGCACCAACATGCGCGCCTGGACCTTCATCATCCTGCGCAACCTGTTCCTCAGCCAGATGCGCCGCGCTCGCTTCAAGGGCGAGTGGGACGACATCACCGCGTCAAAGATCCTCGCCGCGCCTGCAAGCCAGGACCGGCACATCGAGCTTGGCGACATGCAGCGGGCGCTGATGCATCTGCCCCAGCCGCAGCGCGAGGCTTTGATCCTCGTCGGCGCCGGCGGCTTTGCCTATGAGGAGGCGGCTGAGATTTGCGGCTGCGCCGTGGGCACGATCAAGAGCCGCGTCGCGCGCGGCCGAGTCGCGCTCGAGCAGCTGCTATCGAGCGGCAAGCTGCCCTCGCGGCGCCAGCACAAGACCGACCCGGACAAATCGGCGCTGCAGACGATCATGGGCGAAGTCGACGATCTCAGCCGCGACCACGAGTGATCGCCGCGCTTGCACCCCGTCAGTTGAGACGGCGCAATAGTTCCGTGAAATCGCGATCCGAAGGCTCGGCTGCCGCCGCCTCGAAGGCGCGGCGCAATGCCGCCATGATCCCGGCGTGCGCTGGCGGAATGTCCACTCTGATCAGTTGCCGGTCCATGCTGTTCACTTCCGCGAGGCCAAGTTCGCGTTCAATTTTCATCGCCATGGGAAACGACCGATAGCAGGCGGAGGTTTCGTGGCAATGCGATACAAACAGCTGAAAAAGCGGTGATGAGCGGAGCCTCGCGCAATTCGGCCCGGGAGAGCGCAATCGAGCGCGCGGCGCGGCACTCGCCGTTCCTGCGCGAAGCGCTGCAGGCCAGGGGCGATATTGGTGAGGCGTTCCTTGAAAACGGTGCGGAAGCGGCGGTGACGCTGGCCCTCGCGGAGCCCGTCGACGAGCTTGAAAGCGGGCTGCGCAAGCGCCGCCTGGCGTTGGCGCTGGCGGCCGCGCTCGGGGACCTCTCCGGCGAACTGCCGCTCGAGCGGGTGACGGCGCTGCTGTCCGATTTCGCCGACGATGCGATCGATCGGGCCGTTGCGGCGGCCCAGCGCGAACGCGTGCCCGATGCGGCTCCGCAGGGCTTCGCGGTGATCGCCATGGGCAAGCTCGGCAGCCACGAGCTCAATTACTCGTCCGACGTCGACCTGTTGCTGTTGTTCGATCCCAAGACCTTCCCCAAGCGCAGCCGCGAAGAGGCGGGCGAGGCGGCGGTGCGAGTCGGGCGGCGGCTGATCGAGATCCTGCAGAAGCGTACCGAAGACGGCTACGTGCAGCGCGTCGACCTCAGGCTGCGGCCATCACCCGAGGTGACTCCGATCGCGCTGCCGATCGATGCGGCGATTTCGCATTACGAATCGAGTGCGCTGCCGTGGGAGCGCGCCGCCTTTATCCGCGCCCGGGCCTGCGCCGGCGACGTGGCCCTGGGGCAGCGCTTCCTCGAGGCGATCCGGCCTTTCGTCTGGCGGCGATCGCTCGACTTCGGCGTGATCGATGAGGTCAGGCAAATCTCCGCGCGCATCCGCGACCATTTCGCCCAAGGCTCGACGATCGGTCCCGGCTACGACTTGAAGCGCGGCCGCGGCGGAATCCGCGAGGTCGAGTTCTTCGTCCAGATCCAGCAGATGATCCACGGCGGCCGTGACTCCTCGGTGCGTCAGCCGGCGACGCTCGAGGCGATCGACGCGCTGCTCGCGGCCGGCCGACTGACGGAAGAGGCGGCGCGTTCGCTCGCCGATGCCTACCGCCTGCTGCGCACCGCCGAGCATCGCGTGCAGATGGTCGAGGACGCGCAGACGCACCTGCTTCCGTATGACGCGCAGGCGCTCGACAATCTGGCGCAGCTGCACGGGCTCGACAGCGGTGGCGGCCTGCTCGACCTCTTGAGGCCGCACGTCGACGAGGTCGGGCGAATCTTCGACAGCATCTCGCCGGCCGAGCGCGAGCAGCTCTCGAACGATCCCGACATCCTGAAGCGCGAGCTCAAGGGCCTCGGCTTCAGGGATCCAGCTGCCGCGGCGCGCCACGTGACCGACTGGCGTTCGGGCAAGGCGCGCTCGCTGCGTTCGCCGCCGGCGCGGCAGGCGTTCGAAGCCATGCTTCCGGGCCTGATGCAGGCGATCGCCGCTGGCGCTCATCCCGATCATGCGCTGAACCGCCTGAGCGACATCGTCGAACGGTTGTCGAGCGGCGTGAACTTCTTCCGCCTGCTCGAAGCCCGGCCGGCGCTGGCGCGGCTGCTGGCCAAGGTGCTGGCGCATGCGCCGGCGCTCGCCGACCAGCTGGCCCGGCGGCCGGAGCTCTTGGAAGGACTGTTCGACGCGTCGAGCTTCGCCATGCCGCCGCCGGCCGATGAGTTCGCCGAGGTGCTCGCGGACGCGATGCGCGGTCATCCCTATGATGTTGCGCTCGATCACGCGCGGCGGTTGGTCAATGAGCGCCGCTTCGCGCTCGGCATCCAGCTGATCGACGAACGGCGCGATCCGCTCGAGGTCACAGAAGGCTATGCGCGCGTCGCCGAAGGAGCGTTCGGCGCGCTGGCCGACGCGGCCACCGGAGAGTTTCGGAGCGCGCATGGAGAGTTTCCGGACGCCGAGCTGCTCGTCCTCGCGCTCGGCCGGTTCGGCGGCCACTCGCTCACCCACGCTTCCGACCTCGACATCATCTATCTCCACAATGCCGAGCCGGGACGCGTGTCCGACGGCCGCCGGCCGCTCGGACCGAACGATTATTTCAATCGCCTCGCCAGCCGAGTGACCGCCGCGCTGAGCGTGCCGACCGCCGCCGGGCCGCTCTACGAAATCGACACCCGGCTGAGGCCGGAAGGCGCGAAGGGGATGCTGGTCGTCTCGCTCGACGCATTCGACCGCTACCAGAACGAGGAAGCGTGGACGTGGGAACATATGGCGTTGTGCCGCGCGCGGCCGATCCACGGCTCGGCTGGGGCGCGGGAGGAAGTCGCGGCGATGATCGAGCGGATCCTGCGGCTACCGCGCGACGCGCGCAAAGTCGCGGCGGACGCGGCCAAGATGCGCGCCGAAATGGAACGCCACAAGCCGCCGCAGAGCAGCCTCGACGTCAAGCTCGGACCCGGAGGGCTGATCGACCTCGAATTTGCCGTCCATGTGCTGCAGCTGACCAAGCACGTCGGCCTCTCCACGCGCCTCGAGGATGCGCTCGAAGCACTGGCGGCGGAATCTTTAGTTCAGGCAAATGTTGTCGATGCGCTAAAGTTGCTGTCGCGAATGCTGGTGATGATGCGGCTTGTCGCGCCCGGCGATGTCAAGCCGACGCCCGAGACCTGGCAGCTCGTGGCTCACGCCTGCGGCGCGGCGAGCTGGGACGAGCTCCTTGCCGAACATGACGCCGCGAGGCAGACGATCCGCGAGCTTTGGGACGGCATCAGGAAAGAGGCATGAGATGATCAATGAGGGCGATACGGCACCGGCCATCACGGTCGCGGCGAGCGACGGGAGCTCAGTGAACCTAGCGTCGCCGGGGCAGCCGCTTGTGCTCTATTTCTATCCCAAGGACGATACGTCGGGCTGCACGCGCGAGGCCCAGGACTTCACCGCGCTCGCGCGCGAATTCCACAATGCAGGCGTCAAGGTCATCGGCGTCTCGCGCGACCCGATGAAGAGCCACGAGAAGTTCATCGGCAAATATGATCTCGCCGTGCCGCTCGCCGCCGACGAGGACGGGCGCATCTCGGACGCCTTCGGCACCTGGGTTCAGAAGTCGATGTACGGCCGCAAATATATGGGCATGGAGCGCGCGACCTATCTGATCGGCGCCGACGGGCGGGTCCTACGCGTGTGGCGGAAGGTGAAGGTGCCTAACCACGCTCAGGACGTGCTGAAGGAGGCGAAAGCCTTAACCTGATCCTGCGTATGAGCGGCGAATGGTTGAAGAGTTTGCGTTCACCCCCACGGTCACAGAGAACCGAGAGGCGGTCCAGGCCGTCAGCCGCTCGATAAGTAGCCAGACCATCGGGTCGGTTCGCCGGACTTTGACTTGTCTCGCCATGTACGGACTTCCGTTGTTGGTTGCGGCAGTCTTCTTCAAAGACTCGTTGGGGCAAATCTACCTCACCTTCCTCGTATTCATCGGCACCATCATGCTGCTTTCGCGCTTTGGGAGCAGCACGTCGGTGATCGCCCAACGCTTTGTGGTCCCGCAGAAAGTGCGGATCAGCCGCACCGGCATAGCCCAGGAGGGCGGTCACGCGCATGTGCGTTGGCGGTGGGATTCACTGAATCGGCTTCACGTTCTGCCGCATGTTCTCGTTCTTGAATTCCGCGACTGGTCCTACGTGCCCCTTCCCAATCGACTGTGGCCGAATGAGGAGGTGAGGCGGCGGTTCGTAGACGATCTTCGGGCGAAAGCCCCGAACGTTCTCCCGGATCTACCGTCGGCTTCGGTTCCAAGTCCCTCTTCGCTGATCAACGCCGGATCAGGCTTCGCTGCGGCCGAGCTCTTTTTGCTGCAGGTCTTCGGCGCGACTTCGACGCTGTTGGTGCCAGGCCGATGGCCAGCTGCACTCGAGTACGCGCAGGGCAACGCTCCGCAAGCCATCGGCATTATGTTCGTCGCTGCGCTGTCCTTGGCAGTCGGCGGCTTCTTCGCGATCCGCTACGCCCTAGGTCACTTGCAGCGCCGACACCCACGCCTCGCCACATTCGTGGCGGCCACGTTTATCGCGATATTCGCTGGGCTAATCGTCGCGGCTTTACTTTATCATCCGTGCGGCTGCTGACCCGTCAGTGCTCAACCACGCTCAGGACGTGCTGGATTCCGCGCGGGCGCTGACGCCGGCATAGCCGCGTCGCCT
>DATDDW010000050.1:0-12189 GCA_036523615.1 Sphingomicrobium sp. | reverse complement strand
GTCGATCTCCATCCGCCGCACCCGCCCCGAACCGATGCCGAGCAGGCTAAGCAGCCCCTGCGCATTATCGTCGGTCGAATGGCCGAGGATGTTGTGCGCCATTTCATGAGCGATGACGAAGGCGAGCTCGTCGTCGCTCGCCGCCTGGGCCATCAGCGCGCTGGTGATCACCACGTGGCGGCCGTCCGACCAGGCGTTGAGGTCCGACGAGTTGGCAAGCAGTGCCGTCCCGCCGCACCCCGCCTGGCCGGCGATGGTGAGATGGATCAGCTGGCCCTGGCGCCGCACGAGAAGCGCAGTCGGGCCATTGGCGAGCGCCTGCGACAGAGTCACCGAAAACTGGTCCTCGCGCGCCGAGGATTGAACGCGCCCCTGAACGGCGGCGGCATTCTCGACGTTGGCATTGCCGACGGCGAGGATCTCGTCGTCGACCTGCAGGCCGGCGCGGTCGGCGGCGCTGCCCGGGACAATGCCGAGCACTCCAAAGCCATCGGTCAGGGAAAAGGCCTGCGTGATGGCGGGCCGGATCGCCGGCGCATATTGCATCAGGTCATGGGTGACGAGGCCGCTCATCATCTCCGGACGCGCACAAGCACGCCCGTTGGCGACCGCCAGCCGATAACCGATGGTGGCGACGTGCAGCTGCTGCGCGCCAAGCGTGCGAATGGAAACTCCGGCTGCACCGGCTGCCGAACTCGCCGCGACGGCGGCGATGCACGCAAGGGTGGTGATCGATCGCTTCGCTGTCCGCGCCAACATTGTGCTGCTCCCGATTAGAAGCGGCACTGTGCGGCCAGACTGGTTACCATCCGGTTAGGGGTCCAGCGGGGCGACTTCTTGCCCGATGAGCGAACGAGTGTAGGTTCGCCCAGGGGGGCGAAGATGCGGGGCAGCAGCGATTTCAAGGTAACGTCGGCCTTACTGGCGATTGCGCTTACGGTTGGAGGGGCGGGGTTGTCGTTTCCATTGCTGCAGATGCTGCTCGGCATCTGCGCGTTGGTCGCGGCAGGCTATTTCGTGTGGACTCCACAAGCACGATTGAGCCCGTACGCGCGAGTCGCGCTGGCTCTTGCTGCCAGCATCCTGGCGTTAACATTGTTACAGCTCGTCCCGTTACCGCCTTTTGTGTGGCACCGGCTGCCTGGCCGCGAGCTCGCCGCGCAGGTCGACGACATCCTCGGCGCCGCGCCTTGGCGGCCGCTGACCGTCGACTTCGAAGGCACGGTGCGGTCGCTGATCGTGCTGATCCCGCCGGTCGTCGTGCTCGCCGGATGCCTGCGCCTCCCCTCGCCCGAGCGGATGCGCCTGCTGTGGATCGTCCTCGGCTTCGCCGCGATCAATGCCGTTCTCGGCATCATGCAGTTCGCCAGCGGCGGCGCAGCCACCCCCTACCCTTCCTCGCACCTCGGCTTCCCCGTTGGCCTGTTCGTCAACCGCAATCACAATGCGGTGCTGCTGCTCTCCGCGATGCCGATCGTCGCCGCACTCGGGGCGATACAGATTGCGCGCGGCCGCGCGCGTCTGCCGATGATCGCCGCGACGCTCTCGGTGATCGCAGTCTTCGGCATCGTGGTGATCGGAACGACGTCGCGGATGGCGCTGGTGCTTCTCCCTATCTCGCTCGGCGCTTCCTTGTTCCTGCTGTTCCTTGGGCAGTCGCTCTGGCGGGTCGCGCTTCCCTCAGCGCTGGCGCTCGCGGCGCTCGCCGTCGTGATCCTCGTCGGCGGCGGGTTCAGCCGCAGCCTCGCCCGCTTCTCGTCGATCCATGACGCCCGCTTCGACTATTGGACCGACGTCTATTGGGCGCTCGGCCATTACGGCCTCGCCGGCACCGGCCTCGGCACGTTCATCCCGGTCTATCAGTCGGCCGAAAGCCTTGAGGCCGTCACGCCCGCGATCCTCAACCACGCGCACAACGATTATATCGAGTTGCTCCTCGAAGGCGGCCTGCCTGCGCTCCTGCTGCTGCTCCTGGTCGTCGCCTTCATCGGTGTTTGCGCGATCAAGCTGGTGCGCTCGCGCGTCGGTGCGGACCGGGCCCTGGTCGGTCTTGCCGCCGCCGCGGCGATTTTCATGTTTCTGCTCTTCTCGCTCGTCGACTTCCCGCTGCGCATGCCGGCCTTGAGCTGCGTGTTCGTCATTCTGTGCACCTTGCTCCTGCCCCGCACCCATGCGGCGACGGAGCGCGAGGTGGTGAAAATCGATGAAGGCGCTGGTCGTGCAGCCGTGCCGCGGCGGGGCTGGCGAGCTACCGCCGGCCGCATCGTCGCGACGGTCATGTTGGTCGCCGCAACAGTGCTCGTGATCGAGGCGGGAATGTCGAGCGAGGCGATGCTCGCCGGTGGCGACGTGCAGGCGACCCGTTGGGCGCCCTGGTCGACCAGTGCGCGTGAGCGCGCAGCCACCGCTCAGCTTCTGGCCAATGACGGCGGCGACGCGCTGGCGAATGCCAAAGCCGCGCTAGCCCTGTCGCCGATCAGCGCGCCGGCAATCCGCACCATCGGCGTGTTGCGCATAGCCGAGGGCGACAAGGCTGCGGGCGACGGCCTGATGGGGATCGCCTCGACGCTCAGCTGGCGCGACCCGTTGACTCAGCTGTGGGCGATCGACGCTGCCCAGCGCTCGCACGAGCCGGCGAAAGCCGTGGAACGCGCCGAAGCCTTGTTCCGCCAGCAGGTGTTCGTTGCGCCGGCGCTGGTCGAGCTGCTGCACGGTTCAACCGATCCGCGGCTGATCCCGACCCTGGTCGCGCATCTCGCCAGCCGCCCACCTTGGCGCGCCGACTTCTTCAACAGCACACCGCTAGTCCCGCCACCCGACCTGCCGACCGTGGCGACCATCGTCGACCAGCTCGACCGGACCAGGGCTCCGCTGACCCCCGACGAGTGGGGCCCCGTCGCGAGGGCCTTGCTCGCCGCCGAGCAGGACCAGCTTGCGCAACAGCTGTGGCGGCGGCTGCACGCCACGAGCCTGCTCACCAACGGCGATTTCACTCAAGGCCACACCCGCGCCGGGCTGACGGTCCCGCAATGGTGGCACGCCGGGGCGTTCGCGATCCTCGACCAGCCGCCGTTCGATCGCGCCGACCAGGCGGTGCGCCTCATCGCCAACCAGCCGCAGATCCTCTTGTCCCAACAATTGATGCTCGAGCCGGGGATTTACACGCTTAGTTTTCGGGCTGCTGCCGAGGATGCACCGGCGAAGCTGACCTGGCGCCTAAGCTGTGGCGCGTCGGACACAAAGCAGTCGATCAACCAGGTCGTGCCGCCCGGCCGCCGTTGGCAGAATTTCGCCATTTCATTGACTGTCCCACAACAGGACTGCGCCATCCAGACGCTGGCGCTGGCGCATGCGAGAGCTACCCTATCACAGCCGATTTGGCTCGACGATGTAACGCTGCGGAAGGAAGTCCGTTAACCGCGAAAAGTTATATCGTTGGAAAACAATAAGTTTACGGCTACACTTGAACGAGTCTCGGTCTGGGGGTTGTCTTATGCGCCGGTGGTTGCTTGTGCCGATCCTGCTGATGATGGCGGCTTGCATGTCGACCCCGCCGCTCAGCCCGTCCATCCGTTCGGGGTCCAGCGCTTACGCCCTGATGCCTGCTGCCGCGACGACGGAGACGCCGCTCGCCGACTACAAAATCGGCCCGCTGGACACGCTCGACGTGACCGTCTTCCAAGAGCCGGATCTGTCGGTCAAAGCCATGGAGGTCGATGCTTCGGGCCTGATCGCGCTGCCGCTCATCGGCAGCGTCGAGGCCAAGGGCAAGACCGCCTCGCAGCTCGCGGGCGAGCTCGAACAGATGTTCGGCGCGAAGTACCTCAAGAACCCGGAGGTGACCGTCACGGTCGCGAGCTCCGTCTCGCAAAAGGTCTCGGTCCAGGGCGAGGTTTCGCAGCCTGGCATCTATCAGCTGACCGGGCCGACGACGCTGCTCGACGTCCTTTCCCTCGCCAAGGGTGAGACCGAGGCGGCGAAGCTCGACCAGGTCGTCGTCTTCAGGAACATCAAGGGCGAGCGCATGGGCGCCGTGTTCGACGTCGCCAGCATCCGCCGCGGGGAAGCTGCCGACCCCATGATCCAGGGCAATGACCTGGTCGTGGTCGGCTATTCGGCGGCGAGCCGGTTCTGGCAGAACATCGTGCATGCTGCGCCACTGTTGGGCGTGTTCACCCGCTTTACCCCAGTGCTGCCATAGCGCCGGCAACGGAGTTGATTCAGTGAACCTCAACCGCAACAACCTCGTCCCCGCAACCGACCGCTCGATGGCTCTCGTCGGCGACGGCGCAGCGGTGCTCGAGCCCGAATATCTGCTCGGCCCTAATGGGGACGACTCGATCGATGTGCGCAAGATCTGGTCGGCGGCCTGGCGCCACCGGCTGCTGATATGCGCGATCGTGGGCATCAGCCTGGCTTTGGGTGTCCTCAGCCTGTTCCTGTCCCATCCGGTGTACCGGGCGACAGCGAGCATCGAGATTGAGAACCAGCCGACCAAAGTGCTGGGCACTGAAGAATATCAGCAGATCTCGAGCGCGCAGGAGACCGACCGGCTGCTGCAAACGCAGATCGACATCCTCCACAGCCGAGCGCTGGCGGAGCGGGTGGTCAGCGACCTCAACCTTGCCAAGAACGGCCAGTTCGCCAGTGCCCGGCAGCCGGGACACAATGCGGAGAGCGCGGAGACGCGCGCCGCTGGGGCCGTGCAGAAGGGCCTGATCGTGTCGCTGCCGCACAATTCGCGGGTCGTGCCGGTCAGCTTCGAAAGCACCAACCCGACGCTCGCGGCGACGATCGCCAACACCTACGTCAACAACCTGATCTCGGGCAATCTGCAGCGCCATTTCGACACCTCGGCCTACGCCAAGGAGTTCCTGCAGAACCAGCTCGAGCTGACCAAGGGTCGCCTCGAGCAGTCAGAGCAGGCGCTGCTCAGCTACGCCCGCTCGGTCGGGATTGTCGATCCCAACGCCGGGCCCGGCGAACAGGGCGCCACGCCCAGCGGACCGCGCTCGCTCACCAGTGCCAACCTGGTCGACTTGAACCAGTCGCTGGCCCAGGCGAAGGCCAACCGCATCCAGGCCGAGGGCCGCTGGCGCGAAGCGGCGGCAACGCCGGTGATGAACCTCCCGGACGTGCTCAGCAATCCGGCGATCCAGCAGATGACGCAAAAGCGCGCGGAGCTCCAGTCCGAGTATCAGCAGGAGCTGCAGCATCGTAAGCCCGACCACCCTGCGGTCCAGCAGGCTGCCGCTGCTATCAAGGAGCTTGACGGCCAGATCGCCTCGCTCGCCGGCAGCATCCGCAACTCGATCCACAACCAGTATGTGACGGCGCAGCAGCAGGAATCGCAGCTGTCGTCGACGGTCGGGCAGCTCAAGGGCGCAACCCTTGCCGAACAGCAGCTCGGCATCCGCTACAACATCCTCAAGCGCGAGGTGGACACGAACCGCGAGCTCTACGACGGGCTGCTCCAGCGCTACAAGGAAGTGAGCGCGCAGTCGGGTGTCACGACCAACAACATCTCGATCATCGACCGTGCCGAAACGCCGCTTTTCCCGGTGTCGCCGCGGCCGCTGGTGAACCTCACCATCGCCGGGCTCCTCGGCGTGCTGATCTCTTTCCTGGCTGTTGCCGCGATCGAGATCTTCTACGACGGAATCAGGACGCCGGAAGAGGTCGAGGCTCGCTTCGGCGTGCCGCTGCTCGGCCATACCCCGATGCTCGGGTCCGCGAGCAGCGCAGTCGCCGAGCTTACCGATCCGGAATCGGCGGTGGCCGAGGCCTATCAGACCGTCCGCGCCTCGCTCGAGCTGTCGAGCGAATCGGGCACGCCCAAGACGCTGCTCGTGACCAGCAGCAGGGCTGGCGAAGGCAAGTCGACGACGGCGCTGGCCATGGCGCGCGACGCCGCGCTGAGCGGCCGCAGTGTCCTGCTGATCGACGCCGACATGCGCCGCCCGTCGCTGCACAAGCTGCTCGGCAAGGCGAAGGAGCCGGGCCTCAGCAACTTCCTGACGCAGCAGCTGTCAGCCGAAGGCATCGTCCAGAAGACCGACGTTCCTGGCTTGTCGTTCATCGCCTCGGGACCCAAGCCGCCGAGCCCGGCGGAGCTGGTTTCCGGCGGAGCGATCCGCACGCTGCTCACCTACCTGTCGAGCAAGTACGACCAGATCATCATCGACAGCCCGCCGGTGCTCGGTCTGGCCGACGCCCCGCGGCTGGCCTCGATCGTCGATGCGACCGTGCTGGTGATCGAAGCCAACACCGCACCGCGCGGTACGGTTCAGAACGCGATGAAGCGCCTCGCCGCCGCCCGCGCGGAGATCGTCGGCGCCGTCCTGTCGAAGTTCGACTGGCGCAAGGCGGACCCGGGCACGGCCTATCGCGCCGAGCAATATTACGCCTATCGCGAGCGTGAAGATGTCACGCCGCTCATCGAGCCGGTTCACGATATACAAATCGCGCACCAATGAACCGGCGCCGGCAGTGGAACGAGCGGACGACACTTGCAGCGAGGGCTTCTTGCCTGAGAACGAATCAGCAGACGGCAGGCAAGGCGTTGCAGCAGAGGCGCAGCTAGCCGCAGCTCCGGCCGGCGGATCGACCGCCGATCTCGACGACCATAGTGCAAGAGCGATCCCGCGGGACCTAATGTGGGTGTGGCGGGAAATCCTGCCGCGCCGCCGCAAACGCCAGGGACTGCTCGTTCTCGCGCTGATGCTCCTGGGCGGCTTTGCCGAGCTTTCGACGCTCGGCGCCGTCGTCCCGCTGCTCGCGCTTTTCGCCAGCTCGGGCGCCTCGCACTCGACCAACCGCATCGCGCAGTTGATGCTCCGCTTCGGAATCAATCTGTCGGACTATTCGCTGACGACGCTCGCGCTCATCTTCTGCAGCGTCGCGGTCGTCACCGGCATCGTGCGGATCGTGCTCGCCTGGGCCGGGCAGAAATACGTGTTCGCCATTCGCCACGACATCGGCGTCGCCCTCTACGACCGCATGCTGCACCAGCCGTACATGTTCCATGTCGGCGTCAACAGCAGCCGCATCATCAGCAGCCTCGAGGGCGTGCCCAGACTAGCAAGCGCCATGCTGATGCCGATGCTCCAGGGCAGCCTCGCCATAGTCATCGGCATCTTCGTCGTTGCCGGCCTCGTGATGCTGAGCCCCTTTGCCGCCACAGTCGCAATCCTCGGATTCGGGCTGATCTATGGCGGTCTTTCGCTAACCGCGGGCCGTGGTTTGCGCATGAACGCGGAAGTGCTGGCGAAGAGGAGCCGGGAGCGACTCCAGACTCTGCAGGAAGGTCTCGGCGGCATCGGCGACGTGCTGCTCGACAACACGCAAGCCGTTTACGTGCGCAAATTCTCACGCATCGACCGCGAGCTGAGGGACGCCCAAGGTGCCAACGCGCTCGTGGCGGTGACTCCTCGCTTCGTTGCCGAAGCGGTGGGCGTGATCCTGATGGTCACCCTCGCGGTCGTGCTCAACCGGCAGGTCGGTGGAGCCGCCGCATCGCTGCCCATTCTCGGCGCGCTGGCGCTCGGCGCGCAGCGGCTGCTGCCGCTAATGCAGCAAACTTATTTCGGCTGGGCGAGCGTACTCGGCCACCGCTCGCTCTTTTTCGAGACTGTCAGCCTGCTTCAGCGTCCGGTGCCAAACAGGACCTCAACCGAGGCCCTTCCGCCGTTCCAGTCGAACATCAGCCTTCAAAACATCGGCTTTGAATATTCGTCGGACCGGCATTTCAGCCTGACCAACGTCAGCCTGGACATCGCCAAGGGCGCGCGCGTCGGGTTCGTTGGGAAGACCGGGAGCGGCAAGACCACGCTGGTCAACATCATTATGGGACTGCTCGATCCGACGTCGGGCGAAATGCGCATCGATGGTCATCTGCTGAAGCCCTCGAACAAGGCGTCGTGGCAGCAGCAGGTCGCCCACGTGCCGCAGTTCATTTTCCTCACCGACGGCTCGATCGCCGAGAACGTCGCGTTCGGGGTTCCGGCGCACGAAATCGATCACGAGAAGCTGCGCCGGGCCTGCGGTCTCGCCGACATCGCCGAATTTATCGAGAGCCTGCCGCGCGGATATTCTACCCCTGTCGGCGAGCGTGGCGTGCGCCTCTCCGGCGGCCAGATCCAGCGGATCGGCCTCGCACGCGCGCTCTACAAGGACGCGACGGTGCTGATCCTCGATGAAGCGACCAGCGCGCTCGACGACGCGACCGAAGCCAATATCATCGACGCCGTGCAGCGCTTGGGCAGGAGCTACACCGTGTTGATGATCGCGCATCGCACGACCACGCTGCGCGAGTGCGACGTGGTTCACAAGCTCGACTCAGGCGTGATCGTCGAAAGCCGTTCTCCAGAGCTGCTCTTCGGCCCGCGCGTGACAGCGATCAAGCCGGCGGCAGCGAACGAACAACCGCTCACGCCCAAGAGGCGGCGCTCATGAGCGGCGATTATGGGCGCGTCGATCCGCCGAGCTCTTTCGGCAACCCCTGGCCCCGCGACGCCTCGACAGGGCGCTCAGCGGTCTCAGCCGGCGGTACTTACCGATACAAAGCTTCGACGTTTCGCCCTCGGCCGCAATTGCCGAGGAATGCCGGCGGCGCTGCCGCAATGTCGGTTGCGGCATTGTTCCCAGCTCTCGTGCTTCTAATGATTTCAGCCTCCTTCCGGCATGACGATTCCGGCACCTTCGACGCCCAAGTCGCGGTCCGCCTCGCCGCCTATTCGCTGGCTGCTTTTTCCGTGCTGTTCGCGCTTGGCCGGCGCAAGTTGCATCTCGACAAAGGAATAATCGTCTGGACGCTGGTCCCGCTCTTCATCGCGCTAACTGCCTTCTACGCTCCGGAGCGATCTTTTGCGTTGACGGCAGGACTCGGACATCTGGCCTTGCTGCTCTTTGCCTGGCAAGTTGTGAACCGCCACGGACAACGCCGAGCCGTGCTCGCGGCGATCATCGCTGGGACGATCATCTGCGTAGCTTCGATATTCGTCTTCTACGCCTTTCCCGAACTTGGCCAGTCAAGCCTCGACAGCCTCAATGGAGATCCGGGCGGACGCATGCGGGGCGTGACTGCTCAGCCCAATTCGCTCGGCTTCATCAGCGCCGTGACGGTGATGCTGGCGGTGATGCATTTCCGGACCTTCACTGCGCGGCAACGGATTTTCGCGGCAGTCGCCATTTGCATTGCCGCCTTCTCCCTCATCGAGAGTGACAGCCGGACGAGCATCTTGGCGCTGGTGCTGTGCCTTGGGATGTGGGCCCTGTGCCGCGCCAATGCCGCGCTGAACCTGTTCGCCGTCGTCGGTGTCGGCCTTCTCGCCTGCCTCATCATCGCCTTCGTCCCGGACGTCGGCGGATACCTCACGCGTGGCGGGGCGAGGTCCGACGACCTCACCTCATTCAACGGTCGCTGGGCCATCTGGGACGTCGTGTGGGAGCATATCCAGGCCCATCCGTGGATCGGCCAGGGTTACGGCGCGTCGCGGTCGATCCTGCCGATCGACGATCGGCTGTTCGCGGCCGCGGTGAATTCGCACAACGTCTATTTGGAACTGCTCTTCTCGGGCGGCGTGGTGTTGTTCGGGCTTTACCTCATCGGGATGGTCACTTGCGTCCTGCGTAGCGGGCTGCAGCGGCGCACCGAAGCCCTGGTGATGATCGTCTTCTTCCTCATTGTCGGTGCCGGCGAAGCGACGCCCTATGCCGGACTTCCGCTATTCCCGGCTGCCGTCTTCTATATCGCGGTTGCGCTTTGCCTGGCGCGTGCCGCACCGCGCCAGGTCGCGCAGCGGCCGCTGCCTCACGCGATGGCGGGCCGCAAGCCGGCGTTCGCCGGCGTGCGGCGTTGAACGCCGCACGCTCGCGGCGGCCGATCTAGTGTGCCCGCGAGCATGACGAGCGTTTCTGGATTCCTGCTCACCACCTGCCACGTACAGAAAGACGGCCTCGACGACCTCTTTCGGCTGGTCGGCTCGGTTGAGGCTGCGCTGGGTGCGGCGGAGGTCGCAAGCCTGCAACAGATCATCCTGCTCCAAGGCTGCGATCCGAAGCGCCGTTCTGAAATCGAGCCGCGCTTGCCGGACTGGGTGACGCTCCTGTCAACGGAGCGGAGCTTGTCCTCTCCCACAGCGCGCAATGCGATGATCGATCATCTGCTGGGCGATGAAAGCTTCAACCCTGACGCGTTCGTCGGCTTCCCCGACGACGATTGCTGGTATCCAGCTGGATCGCTCGCCTGCGTTGCGGGGCATTTCGAAGCGCAGCCGGGACTGCAGCTGCTCGTGTCGCGCTATGGTCCGTCGCCGTCGGCCGCGAAGTGCATCATCGCGCGACGCGCTACTCTCCAGCAGGCGCTATCCCGAAGCGGCTGCGCCGCGATCTTCGTTCGCGCAAGCTTGCTCGCCGAGCTCGGCGGCTTCCACGAGCTGCTTGGCCTCGGAACCGAGCTGCGCGGCGGCGAGGACACCGAGTTCGTTCACCGTGCCTTTCACAGCGCCAAGGGTGAAGCGGCCTACGTGTCCGGAACGCTCGTCGGCCACGCCGCGGCCGACCCGGCGAAGAAAGCGACCTATTACGAAGGCGGCCTCGCGGCTTTGATGGCGCACAGCCGGCGTTCTCCAGCCGCGCGCGTCGCGCTGCTCCGCAAGATAGGCGTCGGAGCCTGGCTGGTGATCAGGAAGCGAATGTTGCCGCGGGATTATTTTGGATCGCTGCGCAAGGCGCGGATGAACGCGCCCAGGCTGCGCTCCGGACGGAAAGTCAGCCCGAGCGCCCCGGCGCAGGGGCTCTGAGCGCAGACAACGCGCGGACTGCGCGCGCGCGCAGCATCCGCATGCCGGTTGCAACGACGCTCGGCCGCCTGACCAGGCTCGCCGCCAGCCGCAACCAGTCGCGCTGGCGCAGCGCCATCATTGCCGGCGACACGTTCGCCACCGCTTCGAAGTCGCGCGCCCGCGCCTCCAGCGCAGCACGCGACCGGGGCGAGAGCTGTGACCCGAGCTCGCTCAGCACCTGCTCCCCGAGCTTGGCGTGAAAGTGGAGATGCTCCTCCGACCAGCTCAGCGAGCCGCGGCGGCGACGGTAGACATATCCGGCGAAGCTCGTGCCGATGCAGCGCGGGCGCTGCGCGAACAGCTGAGCGTAGAACAGGAAGTCCTCGCCGCTCGGCACGGCAGGGTCGTAGGCGGCACCGCTTCGGCTGAGAAAGTCGCGGCGGATGAGCGGCTTCATGTAGCCGGCAGGGAAGGCCCGCCGGAAGAGTCGGGAGCCGGTGAAAAAGTCCTCTTGGGTGAAGGCGAAGGTGGGCGTGCGAAAGCCGAAGGCGCGGCGCGCCGAAGTTCTTGCTGGAAAGGTCGTAATGACCTGGTCGTCGAAGACCAGGTCGGCGCGTTCCCCGTCGCCGATACGCCTGAGCACCTCGAGCCTATCGGGCACGAAAAGATCGTCCGCATCGAGCAGCGCGATCCAGCGCCCTTTGGCTTCGGCAATCCCGGCATTGCGCGCAGCCGACGCGCCGCGATTTTGCTTTAGAACGATGAGCCTGAAGTGCGGATCCTGCTCGACGAATTGTTGCGCGATCGAGCGGCTGTTATCCGTCGAGGCATCGTCGACGATCAGGCATTCGAAGTCGCCAAGCGTCTGATCGCGCACGCTTTGCAGCGCGTCGGCAAGAAACTCGGCGGCGTTGTGGCACGGGAGGATCACCGACGCCGCCGGCGATCCGGCGCTTCGCTTTGCTTTTGTCGCTGCCGTGCGTGCCATGCCGTCCGACCGTAGCACAGGCGCGCGGCGTCAGTAGACCCGCCGCCGACGCCGCGACTAAGGTGAGCCGATGCGGGACGAATGGCAGCACCGGCTTTCGGAATTGCCCGATCAGTTCGTGCTTAACCAGGACGAGCGCCCGCCATTCGCCAACTGGGTGTCGCGGCGCGTCGGCAGCTACACGCTCCACACCCATCCCGACACGAGCGTCCGCGAGCTTCGCAGCGGCGAGGGGCAAGTGCTCGTCATCGGCACGATCGCTGCCGCAGCCGACCAGGCGATCGAGATGGACTCCGGCCCTCCCGGCCAGTTTGTCGCGATAAGCGGGTCGCAGGTCTTCTCGGACGCCGGCTCGCTCAAGCAGGCGTTCTTCAATCCCGCGACGAACAGCGTTGCGTCCTCGCCGCGACTGGCGGC
>DATDDW010000049.1:0-4397 GCA_036523615.1 Sphingomicrobium sp. | reverse complement strand
ATCTGCTCGCCCAGGTGATGCAGTCTGTCGCCTGCAACGCCTATCACTCGATTCCGGAGCGGATGGCGCGCTGGCTGCTCCATGCCCAGGACCGTGCTGGCGACCGCATCGAGCTCACCCAGGAAAGCCTTGCCGGGCTGCTCGGGGTCCAGCGCACGACGGTCAACGCGGTGATCCAGTCACTGCAGCAGGACGGGCTCGTCGCCACTGGACGCGGCAATGTCCGGGTGACCGACCGCGCCGGGCTCAAGCGGCGCTCGTGCGAATGCTACCAGCGGCTGGAAGACCATTTCGCGGCGGTGATCGGCAGCAGCGGCTCCGGCTCGGCCTAGCCGGTCAGTTGTTGGTGATGTTCGACTTCGATTTGACGATCGCCGCGGCAGCCGCCGGGCACAGGCCGTCGGTCTGGGCGAGTGACAGGCTGGTCCAGCCGCCGCTGGTGCGCTTCTCGTTGCCCTTGAGATTCTTGACGTCGTAAGTCGGCTTCATCGCCGTCAGCTGGGGTGTGGCGGCACTCCACTCTTTGACGAATTTCACTGGCGCATACTGGCGCCGCTCGGTCGGCGAACCGATCCCCGACTCGCGCATCAGCATCGCCTGCTGAACCTTGCCGTCGGCGCATTGCAGTTTGACGATCGCGTCGTCCGCCCGGCCGTCGCCGTCGAGGTCGCCGGCGTGGACCTGCAGATAGATCGGGCCATTCGCTTCGCCGCCAACGCCATAGATTGCGAGCGCATGCCAGTCGTCAGCCATCATCGTCCCGCCGTCGGTCGGCGACGCGGCGGCAGCCAGGAGCGCGAATATCAGCATCACAACCTCCCTGCAGAGGCGCGTAAGATGCGCCGATCAGGCGAGTCAGGCAAGCAGCTGCCAGCGCAGCGGTTGGCCAGCGTGGAAGGGGACTACCCCGTCGATCTCATCCGGCACGTGGACCTTGTCGCGCTTCAACGTGATCGTCTCTTCGTTGACCGGAAGGCCATAGAAGCGAGGACCGTTGAGCGAGGCGAAGGCCTCGAACCGGCCGAGCGCATCCTCTTCCTCGAACACGGCCAAGTAGCTTTCGAGCGCGAACGGAGCGTTGAAGATGCCGGCGCAGCCGCACGCGCTCTCCTTGGCCTCGCGCGGGTGCGGAGCGCTATCGGTGCCGAGGAAAAATTTGGGCGAGCCGGACGTCGCCGCCCGGCGCACCGCCAGCCGGTGCGCTTCGCGCTTGGCCACGGGCAGGCAATAAGCGTGCGGCCTCAAGCCGCCGGCAAACAGCGCATTGCGGTTGATGACCAAATGCTGCGGCGTGACGGTCGCCGCGAGGTTCGGTCCGGCGGCTTCGACGAAGTTCACGGCTTCGGCCGTCGTCACGTGCTCGAGAACGATCTTCAGTTGCGGAAAATCGCTGACGATCCGGCTCAGCACGCGCTCGATGAACACCGCCTCGCGGTCGAACACATCGATGTCCGGATCGGTGACTTCGCCGTGGACGCACAAGACCATGCCGATCGCCTGCATCCGCTCGAGCACGGGATAGATGTTCTGGACGTCGGTCACGCCGGAGGCCGAATTGGTGGTCGCGCCCGCTGGGTATAGCTTGCATGCGGTCCAGACTCCGTCGGAAAAGCCCCGTTCGACCTCCTCCGGATCGGTCTGGTCGGTCAGGTAGCAGGTCATCAGCGGCGTGAAGCCCTCGCCCGCGGCAGCGACGATGCGCTCGCGATAGGCGTTCGCCGCTTCGACCGTCGTGATCGGCGGCACCAGGTTCGGCATGACGATCGCTCGGGCGAACTGCCGCGCGGTGAACGGTGCGACCCGCTCGAGCATCTCGCCGTCGCGCAAATGCACGTGCCAGTCGTCGGGGCGGCGGATGGTCAGCGTTTGCGAAGCCACTTCGCGCTCCCTAACTGATGATCATGGCTGCAACCACCCTCACGGACCGCAACCTCGTGCGGCTGTCGGGCGAGGACGTGCGCGGCTTCCTCCAGGGCTTGGTGACCAGCGACGTCGCTGGCGAGCTTCCCGTCTGGGCCGGGCTGCTGACCCCGCAGGGCAAGTGCCTGTTCGACTTCATCGTGTGGGAAGACGCGAATGACCTGCTCCTCGACTGCGAAGCCGCCGCGGCGGACGAGCTGATCAAGCGCCTGTCAATCTACCGCCTGCGGCGCCAGATCCGGGTTGAGCGCGATCCGTCACTCGCCGTCCACTGGTCGAAAGATGGCGGCGAAGGCGTTCCCGACCCGCGTCTTCCCCAGCTCGGCCGCCGTTGGCTTGCTCCTGCTGATGAGTCCGCGAGCGGGTGGCTCGAGCATCGGCTCAACCTTGGCGTGTGCGAAGGCCGAGCCGAGCTCGGCGACCTGCTCTGGCTCGAGTGCAACGCGGCCGAGCTGAACGGGGTCAGCTTCACCAAGGGCTGCTTCGTCGGCCAGGAGAATACCGCGCGGATGAACTGGCGGCAGAAGATCAACCGGCGCCTCTTCGTCACAATCGGCGGCGGCGGTGAACGCGCGCGCGCTGAATATCCTCAGGTCGATCGCTCGGTCGTTCCCGCGCGCGTCGATGCGATCCCCGACAACGCGATCGTTCCTGATTGGCTCAAAGCGGCGCTGGCTCAGCCGACCACCGCATAAGCGCGCACCGGGAAGCTCCCCATGCCGCGCACCTTGGGCGGCACCGCGGAGAAGCGGAACCCCTCGTCGGGCAACTGCCCGAGCCCGGTCATATGCTCACAGATGGGGATCTCGGCGCCCAGCAGCTTGGTGTGCACCGGCCGCGCGCGGGCGCGGCTGTCGTCGATATTGTTGCTGTCGATGCCGATCAGCGCCGCGCCGTTGTCGACCAGCCACTGGGCTGCCTCCGCCGTGAGGAACGGGTGGTTCTCGCCGTACCGCTCGGTGCGCCAATGCCGGTCCCAGCCGGTGTGCACCAGCACGGCGCGGCCGGCGACGTCGCGGCCTTCGAATGCCGAAACATCCACGGCGATGTCGTTCTCCCACGGCCGGCGGATCACGATGCCCGGCAAATCGGCGAGCGACGGCAACGGCAGATCCGCGAGGTCCTTGCCCTCGGCATAGCGGTGGAACGGCGAATCCAGGTAGGTGCCGGTATTGGCGACCATGTCGATCCGCCCGATCTGGAAGGTCGAGCCGTCGTCGTAATTGGCGGCCGTGCTCTCCCGCTCCCAAAAGTCGCAGATGTGCGGGCCCGGCAGCCCCGGGTAGGTGGTCATGCCATGTTCGATCACATGGCTGAGGTCGACGATCCTCTTGCCTTCAAGATCCGCCACGATGCGATTGCTCCAATCAGCAGCCAGACGACGTTGAGCGCGGCCGACGGCACGGCGCGGTGCCACCAGCCGTTGATCGCGAAGCCCGCCGCGCCGAACACGTTCATCCCTTGATAGAGCAGCGATCGGCCGGTGAGCTTGCCCGCCGAAAGCAGCGCATAAGCGGCGAGGATCAGCACGGCCCCGGCCCAGCCGACGACCTCCACCGCGATTTGCTCACCGGTCAATGGGCCGCGAGCCTCCGCAGCACATAGTGCAGGATCCCGCCCGAGTTGAAGTAAGCGAGCTCGTTATAGGTGTCGATGCGGCAGCGCGCGGTGAAGTTGAACTCCTCGCCGCTGTCGCGAACCACCTTCACCTCGACGTCCTCCCGCGGCTTCAGCGAAGCGATTCCGCTGATGCTGTAAGTCTCGGTGCCGACAAGCCCGTAGGTTTCAGCGTTCTCGCCTGCGCAGAATTGCAGCGGCAGGACTCCCATGCCGACGAGGTTGGAGCGGTGTATCCGCTCGAAGCTCTCGGCGATCACGGCGCGAACGCCGAGCAGCACCGTGCCCTTCGCCGCCCAGTCGCGCGAGCTGCCGGTGCCATATTCCTTGCCGGCGATGACGACGAGCGGCGTGCCGTCGTGCTTATAGGCCATCGCGGCGTCATAGATCGGCAGCACTTCGCCGGTCGGTCCGTACCGGGTGAAGCCGCCCTCGACATTGTCGAGCATGCGGTTGCGGATGCGGATGTTGGCGAAGGTGCCGCGCATCATCACTTCGTGATTGCCGCGGCGCGAGCCGTAGCTGTTGAACTCGGCCCGCGGCACGCCGTGCTCGAGCAAATAGCGGCCGGCCGGGCTGTCCGGCTTGATCGCGCCAGCCGGCGAGATGTGGTCGGTAGTGATCGAATCGCCGAAGATCGCCAGCGGCCGCGCCCGCTCGATGTCCGTAAGCGGCTTCGCCTCCATGGTCATTCCGGTGAAATAGGGCGGGTTCTGAATGTAGGTCGATCCGGCTGGCCAGCCGTAGGTCTCGCCACCCTTCACCTCGATCTTCCGCCAGCGCTCGTCGCCGCGATAGACATCGGCATAGCGGCGGCGGAACATCTCGGAATGGACGTGCGCGTCGATCAGCGAGCGGAT
>DATDDW010000048.1:0-1828 GCA_036523615.1 Sphingomicrobium sp. | reverse complement strand
CTTCGTGCCGCTGCAGACACTCGCGTTCGAGACTCTCGCAACCCGTTTCCGCACCACCGGCGCGGCGCTGCTCAACCTTGCCCGCAACATCGGCGGCTCGATCGGCATTTCGGTGGTCAGCACGCAGCTGGTGCGGATGACCCAGGTGAGCCACGCCGACATGGCGGCACAAATCACGCAGAGCACGATCCCGACCGCCGATCCGACGCTGCTGCAAGTCGCCGCGCCGGTCGCCGGCCCGGCGGGGCTCGCCTATATCAACGGCCTCATCACCAAGCAGGCGTTGTTCATCGCCTATCTCGACGACTTCAAGCTGATGATGCTGGTGACCTTCGCAGTCCTTCCGCTGCTGTTCTTCATGAAGCGCGGCAGCAAGGCGGACGACACGCCAATGGTGCACATGGACTGATGCCTGTGCTGGCGATCCGCGTGACGCCGCGAGCGGCGAAGCCGGGGATCGGCGGCTGGCGGGAGGGAGCGGACGGGCGCGAGGAGCTCGAGGTCCGGGTCGCCGAAGCCCCCGCGGACGGCGCCGCGAACGAAGCGGTGATCAAGCTCTTGGCCAAAGCGCTTGGGATCAGCCGTTCAGAAGTGGCGATCATCGCGGGCGAGACATCTCGTCACAAGCGCGTCGCCATCCCATTTGACGCGGCAGAGGCGCGGACACGGCTCAGCAATTAGAAAAAGGGAGAAGACTGCATGTTCCACATCGGCAAGCGCCGCCTCGGCACCAGCGGCCCCGAAGTCTCGGCGATCGGCCTTGGCTGCATGGGGATGAGCGAATTCTACACCGGCTCCGGGAGCGAGCAGGAATCCATTGCGACGATTCACCATGCGCTCGACCGCGGCGTCACCTTCCTCGACACCGCCGACATGTACGGCTGGGGCGCGAACGAGGAGCTGGTCGGCCGCGCGATCGCCGACCGCCGCGACGAGGTGTTCCTCGCCACCAAGTTCGGCAATGTGCGCGGCCCCAACGGCGAGTTCCTGGGCGTGCGCGGCGACCCCGAATATGTGCGCTCAGCCTGCGAAGCGAGCCTCAGGCGCCTCAACGTCGGCGTGATCGACCTCTATTACCAGCACCGCGTCGATACCCAGGTGCCGATCGAGGACACCGTGGGCGAAATGGTGCGGCTGAAGGACGAGGGGAAGATCCGCTTCCTGGGGTTGAGCGAAGCCGCACCGCAGACGATCCGTCGCGCTCATGCGGTGCACCCGATCACCGCGGTGCAGACCGAGCTGTCGCTGTGGAGCCGCGATGCCGAAGCCGAAGTGATCCCGACGGTGCGCGAGCTCGGCATCGGCTATGTCGCTTATTCGCCTTTGGGCCGCGGCTTCCTCACCGGCCAGTTCAAGTCGCCCGACGACTTCCCCCAGGATGATTTCCGCAAGAACCACCCGCGGTTCCAGGGCGAGAATTTCGAGAAGAATTTGCAGCTGGTGCGTGAGGTCGAGGCGATGGCGAAGGAGAAGGGGTGCACGACGGCGCAGCTCGCGCTCGCCTGGGTGCTCGCCCAGGGCGAGGACATCGTCCCGATCCCGGGGACCAAGCACGTCAAATATCTCGACGAGAATATCGGCGCGCTCGAGGTGAAGCTCAGTCCCGAGGATCTGCAGCGGCTCGACAAAATCCTGCCGCCGGGAGCTGCGGCGGGGCCGCGCTACCACGAGCGCGGCATGGCGACGGTCAACCGCTAGGGCTGGTCGTCGATCAGGCTCATGCAGGTGACTCCGGCTTCGGCCTTCTGAAGCTCGGACACGTCGAGCTCGACCACGTCGAAGCCGCGCTGGCGCAGCCGGTCGGCGGTGCGCGGATTGCCGCCGGGCA
>DATDDW010000047.1:0-3183 GCA_036523615.1 Sphingomicrobium sp. | reverse complement strand
ATTGTCGGGGTCGAGCCCCGCAGCGGCAATCGAGGATTTCAAATAATTGCCGTGAACGCCGGTGAAGAGGTCGGTGTAGACGATATCGGCGGCGCCGGCGGCGACGATCGCCTGCTTGTACGCGTCGGGAGCGTTCGCTTCCTCGGTGGCAATGAAGGGCGAGCCGACATAAGCGAGGTCGGCGCCCGCGGCCTGCGCGGCGAGCACTGCGCCCCCATTGGCGATCGCGCCGGACAGGATCAAAGGCCCGTCGAACCAGGCGCGGATCTCCTGGATCAGCGCGAACGGGGACCAGCGCCCTGCGTGCCCGCCCGCGCCGGCGGCGACGGCGATGATGCCGTCCGCCCCTTTCTCGATCGCCTTGCGGGCGAAGCGGTCATCGATGACGTCGTGAAGCGTGATCCCGCCCCAGCCGTGGACCGCCTCATTGAGCTCGGGCCGGGCGCCCAATGAGCTGATGACGATCGGCACTTTCCACTTGGCGCAGGTCGCCATGTCGGCGTCGAGCCGGTCGTTCGAGCGGTGCACGATCTGGTTCACGGCGAAGGGTGCCGATGGCCGGTCGGGATGGTCGCGGTCCCACGCGGCGAGCGCTTCCCTGATCTCGTGAAGCCACTCGTCGAGCTTCGATTGGGGCCGCGCATTCAGTGCCGGAAAGCCGCCGACGATGCCGCCGGTGCACTGGGCAATGACCAGGCGAGGGTTGGAGACGATGAACATCGGCGCGCCGATCACTGGAATGCGCAGGCGCGAGAGGAGCGGCGGAAGGCTCAAACCTTGTGGTACTCGCGGTACCACGAGACGAAGCGCGGGACGCCTTCGTCGATGCTGGTCGTGGGAGCGAAGCCGAGATCGCGCTCGATCGCGCTGATGTCGGCATAGGTTTCCTTGACGTCGCCCGGCTGCATCGGCTGGGGCTCGAGCAGCGCCTTCCTGCTTGTCGCCTGCTCGAGCAGCTCGACGACGCGCATCAGGTCTTCGCTGCAGCTGTTGCCGATATTGTAGAGCGCGTGCGGCGCCGTCGAACCTCCGGCTTTCAATGAGCCGTCGTCGAGCGGCGGCGAGTCGAGGCAGGCGATGACGCCGCTGACGATATCGTCGATGTAGGTGAAGTCGCGGCGCATCTCGCCGCGGTTGAACAGCGGCAGCGGCTCGCCGGCGAACAGCGCCTTGGTGAAGATCCACATCGCCATGTCGGGGCGGCCCCATGGGCCGTAGACGGTGAAGAAGCGCAGGCCGGTCAGCGGCAGCCGGTAGAGGCTCGCATAGCTTTCGCTGATCAGCTCGTCGGCCTTCTTGGTAGCGGCGTAGAGCGAGAGCGGATGATCGACCCGGTCCTCGACGCGGAACGGCAGGCTCTTGTTGCTGCCGTAGACCGACGAAGATGAGGCGTAGACCATATGCCGCGGCTGACGCGCGCGGGCGAGCTCGAGCATGTTCATGTGCCCGACCAGGTTCGACTGCACATAGGCGCCGGGGTTCTCGAGGCTGTAGCGGACACCCGCCTGGGCGCCGAGGTGGACGATCCGGTCGAAGTCCTCGGCGAGGGAAGCGAGGGCGCTGGCATCGGAGAAATCGAGCCGTTCGAAGCGGAAGCGGTTGCCAAATTGCTGCTGGAGCCGGGCCAGCCGCGCCTGTTTTAGGCGGGGATCGTAATAATCGTTGAGATTGTCGATCCCGACCACGTCCTCGCCGCGCTCGAGCAGCGCGCGCGAAGTCGCTGCTCCGATGAACCCCGCAGCCCCGGTGACGAGAACAGCCATGGCTCGGCCATAAGGGGTGCAGCGCGCTCCTGAAAAGCCCTAGAGGCGGCTAATGGAGCGCAGCTGGAGCTTCGCCATCGACCGCGGCGGCACGTTCACCGATGTGGTCGCCCGCTCTTCCGACGGGCGGCTCAAGGTCGAGAAGCTGCTGTCGGAGAATCCCGGCCGCTATGCCGATGCCGCGCTCGAAGCGATCGACCGCGTGCTCAGGGAAGAGGGCGGAGCGGTCGCCGAGGTGCGGATGGGCACCACGGTCGCGACCAACGCGCTGCTCGAACGCGAGGGCGAGCGATGCGCGTTGGCGATCACCCGCGGCTTCGGCGACGCCTTGCGCATCGGGTACCAGGCGCGACCGGATATTTTCGCGCGCCATATCGTGCTGCCCTCAATGCTGTACGAGCGGGTGATCGAGATCGACGAGCGCGTGGGAGTCGACGGAGAAGTGCTCGTGCCGCTTGACAAGGGACAAGCGCGCGCTGCCCTTCAGCCGGTGCGCGACGCCGACATCGACGCGATCGCCATCGTGCTGATGCATGGCTGGAAGCATCAGGCGCACGAAGCGCGGCTGGCCGAGATCGCCTGCGGAATGGGCTTTGCCCAAGTCTCCGTCAGCCACGACGTCGCGCCGCTGATCAAGCTGGTCGGTCGCGGCGACACCACGGTGGTCGACGCCTATTTGTCGCCGGTGCTGCGGCGCTACGTCGAGCGCGTCGCGGCAGGGTTGCCGGAAGAGTCCGACCTGCACTTCATGCAGTCGAACGGCGGCCTTGCCGAAGCGACGGCCTTCCGCGGCAAAGACGCGATCCTGTCGGGGCCAGCGGGCGGCGTCGTCGGCATGGTCGCGGCAAGCGCGCCGCACGAGGCGCAGCACCTGATCGGCTTCGACATGGGCGGGACCTCGACCGACGTGTCGCACTATGCCGGCGCCTTCGAGCTGGCCGACGAAAGCGTGGTCGCCGGCGTGCGCATCCGCGCGCCGATGATGCAGATCCATACCGTCGCCGCGGGCGGGGGGTCGATTTGCCGGTTCGACGGCATGCGATTCCGCGTCGGCCCGGAGAGCGCCGGCGCCGACCCAGGACCCGCCTGCTACCGCAAGGGCGGTCCGCTGACGGTCACCGACTGCAACGTGTTCCTCGGGAGGATCGATCCCGAGCGCTTCCCCAAGGTGTTTGGGGAAGGCGGCGATGAGCCGCTCGATGGCGATGCTTCGCGTACGCGGCTGCAGGAGGTCGCCGATCAACTCGGCGATGGCCGAAGCCTCGAGAGCATCGCCGAAGGTTTCCTCGAGATCGCCGTGGACAATATGGCCGCGGCGATCCGCAAAATCTCGATCGCGCGCGGTCATGACGTCACTCGCTACACGCTCGCTTGCTTCGGCGGTGCCGGCGGGCAGCACGCGTGCAAGGTCGCCGACGCG
>DATDDW010000046.1:0-4346 GCA_036523615.1 Sphingomicrobium sp. | reverse complement strand
GGGCAGCGCCGCCGGTTCGTAGGTCAGCGCCGCGCGCTTGCCGCGCGCCGCCTGCGCCAGGAGCGGCGCCGAGGCGAGCGAGCCCACTTCCTCGTCGCTGTTGATCACGACCTCGTAGCCGATGCGCTCGGCGGCGGCGCTTTTCTCCACCGCTTTCAGGGCCGCGAGCATCACCGCGAGCCCGCCCTTCATGTCGGCGACGCCGGGGCCGTTGAGCACCCCATCTTCGAGCCAGCGCGTCTGCTGAAAGGCGTGATCGGCGGCGAACACCGTATCCATGTGCCCCGTGAAAAGCAGCTGCACCGGCGCGGTCGGCCGCACCGTCAGGTGCAGGTGGCGGCCGTGCTTGAGCTGGATCGTCCGGCCGCTGCTGTCGACCGATTCCACCGGCTGCGGATTGTCGAGCCGCAGCACTCCGGGCAGCGCGGCAAAGGCATCGACCAACAGGTCGGCCATGCGCTCCAGCCCGCCGAGGTTGCGCGAGCCGCTGTTCACCGACGCCCAGGCGAGCACCTGGTCGAGCATTGGCTCGGCCCCGGCGCGCTCCACGGCTTGCTGTTCGGCGGACGTGAGCTCCCCCATCGCACGGCTCCTAGCCGCGCAAAATTGGGAACGCCACACCGCGCCTGCGGCGCGAGCTCAGCCCCCCTCGGCGGGGCTTTCCACGCGCGTGCGCCACGCTCCGGCAAGGTAGGCCGCGACGAGGATCACCGCCGCTGCGATCCCCACGCGCACGAACTCGCCGCTGATCAGCCAATAGAACATGGCGGCGACCAGCGCCGCTGCCGGAATCGTGATGACCCAGGCGATGGCAACGTCGCCGGCGAGGCCCCAGCGCACGGCCGACGCACGCCGTGCGGTCCCGGCGCCGATCACGCAACCGGCAATGGTGTGCGTCGTCGACACTGGAATGCCGAGATAGGAGGCGGCGAAGAGCATGATCGAGCCGCCCAGCGAGGCCGAGAAGCCCTGGTGCTGGTTGAGCTTGGTGATGCGCGTGCCCATCGTCTCGATGATCCGCCACCCGCCGGTGAGCGTGCCGATGCCCATCGCGATGTAGCAGCTCAACGCGACCCAGTTCGGGACCGCGAAATGGCCCTGCAGATAGCCGGTCGAATAAAGGAGGACGGTGATGATCCCCATCGTCTTCTGCGCGTCGTTGAGGCCGTGGCCGAGCGAGTAAGCGCCGGCCGAGAACAGGTGCAGGCCGCGGAAGGTGCGCTCCGCGCCGCGCGCGCTCGCCCGCGCTCCGAGCCAGCTGGTCAGCAGCATGATGAGCATGGTGAGGATGAGGCCGAGCACTGGTGACAGCACGATCGCGATCAGGGTCTTGTTGAGTCCAACCCACTGGATGCTGGGGAACCCGGCGTGGGCGACTCCGGCGCCGACCATGCCGCCGACCAGGGCGTGGCTCGACGAGGAGGGTATGCCCTTGAGCCAGGTGACCACGTTCCAGAACATCGCCCCGACCAGCGCTCCGAACACTACCGCGGGCGTCACCAGGTCCTTGTCGATCAGGCCCTTGCCGATCGTATCGGCGACATGGTGCAGCGACGGCCACTGCAGCGCGAGGAAGTAAGCGGCGAAGTTGAAGAAGGCGGCGAAGCCGACCGCGGCGACGGGACCGATCAGCCGCGTCCCGACGACCGTCGCGATCGAGTTCGCGGCATCGTGCAGGCCGTTGAGGAAATCGAACCCAAGCGCGACGATGATCAGGCCGATGAGCAGGGGGAGGGCGAGGTGGGACATGCCGCGCGTTCGCTCAGGCGTGGTCGATCACGATGCCGTCGATCTCGTTGGCGACATCTTCGAAGGCGTCGGTGATCCGCTCGAGATGCTTGTAGATTTCGCGCGCGACCATGAATTGCATCGGCCGCTCGCCATTTTGCTGGAAGGCTTTCTTGAGGCCCGCCGCGTGGACGATATCGGCTTCGCTTTCCAGCTGCACGATTTTCTCCGTCAGCGCGTGGATCTTCGGGCCGTTGCGGGTGATGTCGCGAAGCATCGGGATCGCCTGCGCCGTCAAGTCGGCAGCCTCGTGGATGATCTCCACCATCCGCTTCATCTCCGGCTCGAACGTCGTCAGCTCGTAGAGCGAGATCGCGCGGGCGGTGTCCTGCATCTCATCGATTGCGTCGTCCATCCTGCCGATGAGCGAGGTGATCGCGCCACGATCGAAGGGCGTCAGGAAGGTCTGCCGGACCGAGCGCAGGACCTGGCGGATGATCTCGTCGGCCTCGTGCTCGCGGCGGTTGATCTCGGCGATATGGTCGGCGGCGTTGGAGCGGCCGTTGGCGAGGTCGCTGAGCTCGTTCGCCGCGGCGACCAAGGTCGCCGAATGGCGTTCGAACAAGCCGAAGAAGTCGCCGGTCCTGGGAAGCAGGCGCTGGAACCAGTTGAACATCGATCCCCCCTGCTGGGTCCGCTTCGCCGCTTAACCGCCGTTGCTGCAAACGGCAACCAGACGGCTAGCCGTCGCGCCTGTCGTGGTGTCTCCGGGTGAGATCGCCCACCTCGTCGTCATAGCCGCTCTTGTTGCTGAAGAAGGCGGCGGCGAAGAGCCCGCAGCCGAGCAGGACCGAAAAGAAGACGCCGAGCGTGGTGGCGATCACCGTGTTCGCGTCGAGCGTGCTGAACAAATAGAGGTAGGTCAGCGCGCCGGCGACCATCAACACGGCGATCACTGCGATCCACTTGATGATTCGCTTGAATTCGGCGAGCGCCTGCTGGCGGGACGATGCCATCCAACCCCAACCGAGCGCTTCGCCTTCTGTTCCGGCCAGGCGAAACGTGCCGCCCATCGGCGGATCCAAGATCGATTTGCTGTGAGCGTCGCCGGTCCGGCGGTCAGAGATAGTCGGCGAACTCGCTCAAGAGGCGGCGGTAGAGGCCGCGCTTGAACGGCACGATGAGGTCGGGGAGCTGCGCCGGTGCGACCCATTGCCATTCGCGGAATTCGGCATGGTCGGTGGCGATGTTGATGTCGCTGTCACTCCCAAGGAACCGCGCAAGGAACCAGTCTTGCTCCTGGCCCACCCACGGCTCCTTCCAGATCACGCCGATCAGCTCGTCGGGCAGCTGGTAGCGCAGCCGCTCGGGACAGGCGGCAATGCGCTCGACGAGATGCGGCGCAATGCCGGTTTCCTCTTCGAGCTCGCGGAGCGCTGTCGCCCACGGCTCTTCGTCTTCGTCCACCCCGCCCTGCGGCATCTGCCAAGCGTCGGCGCGATTATCGATGCGCGCGCCGACCCAGACCTTGCCCTCGCGATTGAGGAGCATCACGCCGACCCCGCGGCGGTAACGGTCAGTGTTGGTCATGCCCGCGCAATAGCTTCCGCTTCCCGTGATGGGGAGAGAGGGGTTTTGGGTGGCGAAAAAGGACGCGCCGTCCTAGACTTGCGTCATGGCCACAGCCACTCACCGCGTCACGCAAAGCGAAGCCGCCGCCCGTCCGCCGCAGGAGGCGGTGGTCGTTCGCTTCGCCGGCGACAGCGGCGACGGCATGCAGCTGACCGGCGGCCAGTTCACTTTGTCGACCGCGCTCGCCGGCAACGACCTGGCGACGTTCCCCGACTTCCCGGCCGAAATCCGCGCACCGCAAGGCACGACCTTCGGCGTGTCCGCTTTCCAGATCAATTTCGGCTCGGCGGCGATCGAGACCGCCGGCGACCAGCCCGACGTGCTGATCGCGATGAACCCGGCAGCGCTGAAGGTGAACGCGGGCGAGGTCCGCGAAGGCGGCCTGCTGATCATCGACGAAGGCGAGTTCACCGCTCGCAACCTGGCCAAAGCCGGCTACGAGCAGAACCCGCTCGAAGACGGCAGCCTCGCCAAATGGCAGGTCGTCCACTTCAACATCTCGCAGCTCACTCTCGACGCGGTGAAGCCCTTCGGCCTCGGCAACAAGGAGGCGCTGCGCTGCAAGAACATGTGGACGCTGGGGCTAGCGCTGTGGATGTTCGACCGCGATCGCCAGCCGATCGTCGACTGGCTCAAGGCCAAGTTCGCCAAGGCGCCGGAGCTCGCCGAAGCCAATATCGCGGCGCTCAACGCCGGCCACGCCTATGGCGAGACAGCCGAGATGGGCGCGCCGTTCAAGCAGCACCATATCGCGCCGGCGCCCGCTGAGCCCGGGCTCTACCGCACCGTCACCGGCGCCGAGTCGCTGGCGCTCGGCCTCGTCGCCGGCTGCCAGCTCGCCGGCTTGAAGATGTTCTTCGGTTCTTACCCGATCACCCCGGCGAGCCCGCTGCTTCACCATCTGGCGCGCTTGAAGGAGTTCGGGATCACCACGTTCCAGGCCGAGGACGAGATCGCCGCGATCTGCGCCGCGATCGGCGCGAGCT
>DATDDW010000045.1:0-6677 GCA_036523615.1 Sphingomicrobium sp. | reverse complement strand
TGAAGGCGCGGCGCGAGGCGTGGGATAATGGCGCCTGGGTGCGCGAGGCCGCGGCCGCGCACGAGGCGAAGCGCCGCTCGAGGAAGGCCGCGTGAGCGGTCATGACTGGCCGCTCTGGGAAGTCTTCGTCCGTTCCAGGGGTGGTCTTTCGCATCGTCACGTTGGTAGCGTTCATGCTCCTGATGCGCAGCTCGCGCTCGCCCATGCGCGCGACACCTACACGCGGCGCCTCGAAGGGGTGAGCCTGTGGGTCGTGCCGTCGGCCGAGATCGTCGCGTCGGACCCTGAGCAGGCGGGCGAGCTGTTCGAGCCGGCGGAGAGCAAGATCTACCGCCACCCGACCTTCTACGACATCCCCGACGAGGTGAAGCACATATGATGCGGACTGTGCTCCTGCGCAGGCAGGAGCCCAGACTCTTTATTCGGGCTGGACCCCTGCCTCAGCAGGGGTACCGCTAATGGCCACCGTCACAATCGATCCCCGCACCGAATATCTGCTGCGCCTCGGCGACGATGCCCTGGTGCTGGGGCAGCGCCTCAGCGAATGGTGCGGGCACGGGCCGGTGCTCGAGGTCGACATCAGCCTCGCCAACCTTGCGCTCGACCTCATCGGCCAGGCCAATCTGCTGCTCGGCGAAGCCGGCGACGCCGATAACCTCGCCTTCCACCGCGACGTGCTCGACTTCAAAAATTGCCTGCTCGTCGAGCAGCCCAACGGCGACTTCGCCCAGACCATCGCGCGGCACCTGCTCTATACGACGTGGCAGCATCTGCTGCTGCAGCGGCTGACCCAATCGTCGGACCAGTTCCTCGGCGAATTCGCCCACAAGGCGGTGAAGGAAGTCGCCTACCATCGTGAGCTCGCGTCCGAATGGACGATCCGCCTCGGCGACGGCAGCGAGGAGAGCGCGCGGCGCATGGCCCAGGGGCTCGATTGGAACTGGCGCTTCATCCCCGAGCTATTCGACGTCGACGAAACGCTGCAAGCAGCGATCGACGCCGGGATCGCGCCGGACCCGCGCAGCTTCGAGGACGAATATCGCTCAGCAATCGCGGCCGTGCTCGCCGAAGCGCAGCTCGAAGCACCCGCCGAGCAGCGCCCGATCCTCGGCGGCCGCAGCGGCCACCACAGCGAGCATCTCGGGCACCTGCTCGCGGTGATGCAGTTCCTGCCGCGCACCTATCCCGACGCGAAGTGGTAGATGGCTGAACATTTCCATGCGCTTCGGGTGGCTGAGGTCGTCCCCGAGACGAGCGAAGCAAGTTCGATCCGCTTCGAGGTGCCGCCGGACCTGCGCGACAAATTCGCCTTTCGCGCCGGCCAGCATTTGACGCTTCGCGCGACGCTTAATGGCGAGGAGGTGCGGCGCAATTATTCGCTGTGCACCGCGCCCGACGAAAATGACTGGATGGTAACCGTCAAGCGGATTGGCGGCGGCCTCTTTTCCAACTGGGTCGGCGACCAGCTCAAGCCCGGCGACACGCTCGAGGTGATGCCGCCGCACGGCAGCTTCACGACCGAGTTCGACCCTGCGAAGTCGCGTCATCTCGTCGGCATCGCCGGCGGCTCGGGGATCACGCCGGTGATGTCGCTGATCCGGTCGACGCTGAAGAATGAACCCAACAGCCGCTTCACGTTGCTCTACGGCAATCGCGACAGCAGCTCGGTGATCTTCCTCGAGGCGCTGGCTGCGCTCAAGGACAAACACCTCGAACGCCTTGAAATCTATCATTTCCTCGATGCCGAAGAGCAGGACATCGAGCTGTTCAACGGCATGCTCGACCGCTCGCGCTTGGAAGAAGCGATCGAGCACCTGATCCCCGACGTCGCCGATGTCGACGCCTGGTTCATCTGCGGCCCTGGACCGATGATGGATGCGGCCGAGGGTGCGCTGCTCGACCGCAATATCGCCAAGGAGCGCATCCATATCGAGCGTTTCACCGCCGATCGACCAGCCGAAGCGGTGACTCGCGAGATCGCCGAGCTCCAGACCAAGGCCGAGGGCGTCACTGTTGCCGTCACGCTCGACGGGCGCACGCGTCGCGTGCCGTTCACGGCCGGCAACATCCTCGACAGCGCGCGCGCCGCCGGCCTTCCGGCGCCATTCGCCTGCAAGGCCGGCGTGTGTGCGACGTGCCGCGCCAAGGTGACGAAGGGCAAGGTCGAGATGGCCGCGCGCTATGGCCTCACCGACGAGGAGGTCGCCGAGGGCTATGTGCTGACCTGCCAGTCGGTGCCGCTGGGCGACGGCGTGGCGGTGGATTACGACGCTTAGTCCACCCTCGTCATTCCCGCGAGAGCGGGGAATCCCGCTCTTCTTTACGACGCTTTTTTCAGGAAGCGGGATCTCCGCTTGCGCGGGGGTGACGGAAATGGACGGCTCTGCGTCTCTGCGCTAATCGCCATCCTATGCTGACCCGCACCGATGAGAAGGCAAGGGGGCTTGCCGATCTTCCCCCCGTCCAGAGCGATTCGCTGCTTTCTCTAATTGCTCTCTGCAACGCCGACCCGCGGCCCGAGAAGATAGACGTCGGCGTCGGCGTGTTCCGCGACGGCGCGGGCAACACCCCGATCCTGAAGGTGATGAAGGACGCCGAGCAGCGGCTGGTCGATACGCAGAAGACGAAGGCCTATCTCGGCAGCGCGGGGGACAAGAGATTTGCCGAGCTGCTGCGTCCCATCGTCCTTGGGCCGCATGCCGAAGACGAGCGAATCACCGGCCTCCAGACTCCGGGCGGCTGCGGCGCGCTTCGTCTCGGCTTTGAGCTGATCGCGACCGCTAATCCCCAAGCCCGGGTGTTCCTCGGGGTTCCGAGCTGGCCGAACCATGCGCCGATCATCAGCGCCGTTGGGCTCGAGGCAAAAGAATATCCCTATTACGAGCGCGGCCAGGCGGTCATCCGCTTCGAGGACATGATTGCAGAGCTCCGGTCGGGCGAAGCCGGCGACGTCGCTCTGCTCCACGGCTGCTGCCACAACCCCACCGGCGCGGACTTGAGCGAGGACCAGTGGCGCGAAGTCGCGCGCGTCGTCGCCGAGCGCGGGCTCATTCCGCTCGTCGACATTGCCTACCAGGGCTTCGGCCGCGGCCTCGATGAAGATGCGTTCGGCGTCCGCCTGATGCTCGACACTTGCGACGAGGTCGTGATCGCGCAGAGCTGCGACAAGAATTTCAGCTGCTATCGCGACCGCGTCGGCTCGCTCTTCGTCAAGACGGGCTCGCCTGAAGCGACGGCGACGGCGATCGGCCACGTGTTCCAGCGGGCGCGTGAGATGTGGTCGATGCCGCCCGACCATGGCGCCGCAGCCGCACGCATCATTCTCGACGATCCGGAGCTTCGCGCGCGCTGGCTGGTCGAGCTGACCGGCATGCGCGATCGCATCAATGCGGTGCGCCAGCGCATCGCGTCGGCCGACCCGCGGCTCGCCTTCATCGGCCGCCAGTTTGGCATGTTCTCGATGCTGCCGCTGTCCAAGGAGCAGGTGCTGAAGCTGCGCGAAGATCACGCGATCTACATGGCCGAGTCGGGCCGCTTCAACGTCGTCGGCATGGGCGACGACCAGATCGACCGATTTACCGCCGCCGTGATCGGGGCGCTCGGAGCGTAATCGACCGTGGCCGACCGCGACCCGGGCAAAGTCTCCACTCAGGTGGACTGGCGCGAGGTCGCAAGGCTGGTCCTCACCAGCCGCGAGATGGACCGGATCGAGGAAGAGGAGCTCGTTCCGGCCAAGAAGGTCCTCTACCAATTCTCCGCCCGCGGCCACGACATGGCGCAGGTGCTCCTCGGGCTTCAGCTGAAGGATGGTGACGGGGCGTTCGGCTATTACCGCTCGCGGCCGCTGCTGCTCGCGCTCGGCGTGCCGCTGGCCGATGCGCTGGGCTCGGGCATGGGGTTGTCGGGCGGCTACTCCAACGGGCGCGATATCGGCGTCGTGTTCAATTACCCGAATGCGGGCGGCGCGCACGCCTTCCCGATGGCCGGAGGAGTCGGCGCGCAATACACGCCGGCGGCAGGGTTTGCGCAGGCGATCGCCTATAGAAGGAAGGTTCTGGAAGAGGCGCCGGAAGACTCGATTGCGCTGGTGCTGGGGGGTGACGCGAGCTGCGCGACGGGCGGATTTTGGTCTGCGCTAACAATTGCTGCGACGCAACAATTGCCGCTGCTAATCTACATCGAGGACAATGGCTACGGCATCTCGGTTCCGTCGGAATATCAGACACCTGGCAAGGATATCGCGGCCAACCTGGCAAGCTTCTCGGGCCTCACGATCTTCAACGGCGACGGAACCGACCCGCTCGAGGCAAGCAAGCTGATCGACCAGGCGGTCGGCCATGTGCGCACCAAGCGCACGCCGGCGCTTCTGCGCCTGACCGTGCCGCGCCTCGAAGGCCACAGCGCGCAGGACACCCAAACGTACAAATCGGACGCGGAAATCGCGGCCGAATGGGCGCGCGATCCCCTGCCCAGGCTCAAGGCGCATTGCGCGAAGCTGCAGATCGGCGACGACGCGTGGAGCGACCTCGAGCGCGAGACTTCGTGGCAGGTCCAGGCCGCGGTCGCCGAAGCCGAAGCTCGCGGCGTCTCCTCGCCCGACGAAGTCGCCAGCAACGTCTTCTTCGACGGCGAGATGCAGCAGGTCGGCGGCTTGTGGAACAGCGGCTACACGCCGCCGCCCGCGACCGACCAGGCGGCGAGCGCCGGCCAACGGATCAACATGGTCACCGCTATCCGCCGAGTGCTCGACCAGGAGCTCGATGCCAATCCCCGCGTGCTGGTGTTTGGCGAGGACGTCGGCCCCAAGGGCGGAGTCCATGCGGTGACTCTCGGCCTGCAGGACAAATTCGGCAAAGAGCGCGTGTTCGACACCAGCCTCAACGAGGAGGGCATCGTCGGCCGCGCGGTCGGCATGGCGCTCGCCGGCCTGATGCCCGTGCCCGAAATCCAGTTCCGCAAATATGCCGAGCCGGCGACCGAGCAGATCCACGACTGCGGGACGATGCGCTGGCGCACCCACAACCGCTTCGCCGCGCCGCTGGTGCTGCGCGTGCCCGGCGGCTTCTTCAAGTGCGGCGACCCGTGGCACTCGATGACCAACGAGGTCGAGTTCGTGCACAATCCCGGCTGGAAGGTCGCCGTGCCGAGCAATGCCGAGGACGCGGTCGGCCTCCTGCGTGGGAGCTTGCGCGGCAACGACCCGGTCATCTTCTTCGAGCATCGCGCGATGCTCGACGATGCCTGGGCGCGGCGGCCGTGGCCTGGCGACGATTATGTGCTGCCGTTCGGGCGGGCGAAGAAGACAAGGCAAGGCGACAGGATCACCATCGTCACCTGGGGCGCGATGGTGCCGCGTTGCGAGGCCGCGGCGGAAGGCATCAGCGCCGACGTCATCGATCTCAGGACCTTGATGCCGTGGGACCAAGAAGCGGTGCTCGACAGCGTGCGACGGACACGGCGCTGCCTGATCGTCCACGAGGATCTGCGCACCGGCGGCTTCGGCGCCGAGATCGCCGCGGTTGTCGCCGACCAGGCGTTCCTCGACCTCGACGCACCAGTCGCGCGCGTCACCATGCCGGACATCCCCAGCCCGCATCATCCGAAGCTGATGGAATCGGCGCTGCCCTCAGTCGCCAGAATCCGCGCCGAGATCGAGCGGCTGGTAGGGTTCTAGAATGCCTACGTCATTGCGAGCGAAGCGAAGCAATCCAGCGGCGCTGAACTGGATTGCTTCGTCGCTGCGCTCCTCGCAATGACGAGGAATGTCGATGATTGAGGTCCGAGTTCCCGACGAGCAGGAGGGCACCAAGGCGGTCGTCCGCGCCTGGCTCAAAGCAGTCGGCGATGCGGTCGGCGAGAACGATCCGCTGGTCGAGCTCGAGACCGACAAGGTCACGCAGGAAGTGCCCGCGCCGGCGGCCGGCGTGCTCGCCGAGATCGTGCTGGACACCGACTCCGAGGCGGTCCCGGGGGCGCTGCTGGCGCGGATCGAGACTGAGGGTTCCCCGGCGAAAGCCGGTGCCCAGGAGGCGAAGCCTGCGGCCCCGGGATCGGCTTTGGAAGAGCCTATCAGCTCTCCTGGACCCCGGCCTTCGCCGGGGAACAGGGAAGAGCGCCTCAGCCCCTCGGTCCGCCGGGCGTGCCAGCAGCACGGGATCGATCCGGCGCGGATCCAGGGCACCGGGCGCAACGGCCGAATCACGCGCGAGGATGTCGACCGCGCCGTCGCGTCTGCGACGACGGTCAGCGTCGGCGAGCCGGTTACTGCGCAGCCGCGGCAATTCTTGCCGCACGACATCCCGCATGACCGGATGCGCGTGACGATTGCCGAGAACATGGCGCGCGCGGTGGCCGAGCAGCCGCACGTCACGGCGCTGTTCGAGGCCGATTTCTCCGCCGTCGCGGCGCACAAGGCCGCGCTGGCTGCGAAAGGCACGAAGCTCAGCTACACCGCCTACATCGTCAAAGCCGCCGCTGAGGCGATGGCCGTAGCCCCGGCGATCAACGGCCGCTGGGAGAAAGACCGGATCGCGATCTCGCCGACGATCGACATCGGCGTCGGCACGGCGCTCGGCGAGAAGGGCCTCGTCGTGCCGGTGGTCAGGGACGCGGGCTCGCTCAGCCTCGAGCAGATCGGCGCGCGATTGGACGACCTCACCGCCCGCGCTCGCAACGGC
>DATDDW010000044.1:0-4266 GCA_036523615.1 Sphingomicrobium sp. | reverse complement strand
GAGCCGATGCAGATCAAGGCGAGCTCGCAGCCCAAGTTCCGCCCCGGCAAGGTGTTGAAGGACGCGGTCCAGTAGACTCCGCCGCGGCGGTGACTATATCCGCCGCTCTTCCGCACCATCGGCGGCGGGCGCGTAGCTCAGTGGTAGAGCACACCCTTCACACGGGTGGGGTCGTAGGTTCAAACCCTACCGCGCCCACCAGCCCCTAGATCTGCAGATATTCGGGCTGGAAGCTGGCGATGCGGCGGATCTCGGTCCAGTCGGTGAACTCGATGTCGCGGCCCTTGCGGCGGATCAGCCCCTGGCGCTCCATGTCGGCGAGCACGCGGTTGACGTTGACCGAGGTCTGGCCGGTGATGTCGGCGATCTGCTGCTGGGTGAACGGGTTGGCGAGGTGGCTGTTGTGGATGTGCATCCTCACCGCGGTCTCGCACAGCAGGTGGGCGACGCGCGCGGTGGAATCGCGGCGGCCGCAATTGACCAGCCACTCATAGCCGATCGCCTCGTTGCGCTGGATCAGGCGGCGGAAGAAGCGCTGCATCTCCGGGTGAGCGTCGGCGATCGGGTCGAAATCCTCGGCCTTGCCGATCATCACCTCGCTGCGCACGATCGCCTGGATGCCGTAGTCGGCGCGGCCGTCGCGGGGCAGGATGCCTTCGCCGGGGAAGCGCAGCGCGACGATCTGCCGCCGGCCGGTGGAGTCGGTCTTGAACTTGGACAGGATGCCCGAGCGGACGAAGATCACTTCGTCGCGCGGCGCGCCTTGCTCGCGAAACGGCCGCCGCGGCTCGACCTGGACGACGCGGTGCGGCATTTCCTCGAGCAGATCGGCGAGATACGGGGGCAGGCCCGCGGAGATCAAAGTCTCGCGCAAGGACACACCTAGCGTGGGCGACTTCGATCGCCGACTCGCCATTGTGGCTTCTCCCCGGACGCGCAAGGATGCGCTTCGTTATTGATTGACGCAAGCGATTATAATGTTGTTAGCGCAAACAGGTTTAGCAAAAATATGCAGAAATGGTGGTGACAAGCTCCAGGATCTGCGCTTCGTTCAACTGGGTGGCGTGGGCAAGTTGTGGCGGCCCCGGCCAGCCCTTGTCGGCAAATTCGATGCCGTTCCACAGCCGCGGCTCGGAGTAGCGGGGGATCACGTGGAAATGGACGTTGGGATCGACCATCATCAGCATCAGATAGTTGATCCGCTCGTAGCTGGAGAAGGCGGCAAGCGCCCGCTCGATCGCGGCAATGACCTCGCGCTGTTCGGCGAACGCCTCGGGCGGCAGCTCGCCGTAGGCGGTGCAGTCCGACCTGGCGGCGAGGACCAGCGAGCCGAGCGTGACTTGCGCCGGGCGAAGAAGCACCACCCAGTGGTCAAATTCCTTCACCAGAGTCGCCGGATAGCCGAACTTTTCGATGGTCGGATTCACCGGTCGCCGCTCCTTGCCTTCGCTCGCCCCGCCCCTTAAGTGGCCGGCGCGGACAAGGGAACCGCTCCTTGAGAACCGTGGCGATCGTAGCTCAGCTGGTTAGAGCATCGGTTTGTGGTACCGAGGGTCGGGGGTTCAAGTCCCCTCGATCGCCCCATTTTTACAGGCCCACAAAGTGATACTTTGCGGGGACCCCGATCTGAAGAATTCTCAAGTACCGGAAAACCCGATCAGATGAGCACATTCTGGGGCTTGCCCGACTTCGATGAGCACGAGGACCTGCATTTCTTCACCAACGAGGAGTGCGGCCTCAAGGCGATCATCGCGGTCCATTCGACGCACCTCGGCCCGGCCGCCGGCGGCTGCCGCTTCTGGCATTATGCCGAGGACGACGAGGCAGTGGTCGACGCGCTGCGGCTGTCGCGGGGCATGAGCTACAAGAATGCGATGGCGGGGCTTCCGCTCGGCGGTGGCAAGTCGGTGATCCTCGCCAACGAAGAGCGGAGCAAGACGCCCGACCTGCTGCACGCGTTCGGCAAGGCCGTCGATCATCTGGGCGGCCGCTACATCACCGCCGAGGATGTCGGGATGAGCGTTGCGGACATGATCGAGGTCCGCCGCACCACCGAGTTCGTCGCCGGCCTGCCCAATTCGGGCAGCGACGTCGGCGGCGACCCGGGGCCGCATACGTCGCTGGGCGTGTTCCTTGGCATCAAGGCCGCGGTGAAACGCGCACTGGGCAAAGACAGCGTCGAAGGGCTGCACATCGCGCTGCAAGGCGCGGGCAGCGTCGCCACCGGGGTCGCCCTGCACGCCTGCACCGAGGGCGCGAAGCTGTCGATCGCGGATGTCGATGAGGAGAAAGCCCGGCACCTCGCCGAGCGCACTGACGGTACGGCGGTGTCAGCCGACGAAATTCTCAGTCTCGAAGCCGATGTGCTCAGCCCATGCGCGCTCGGCGCGATCTTGAACGAGGAGACGATCGCTGCGCTCAAGGTCCCGGTAGTGGCGGGCGGGGCGAACAACCAGCTGGCGACTCCCGAGGACGGCGAGCGGCTGGCGAAGCGCGGCATCCTCTACGCGCCCGACTATGTGATCAACGCCGGCGGCATCATCAACGTGTGCACAGAGTATCTCGGCGATGGCGACGCGCGCCTCGTGCGCGAGCGCATCGAGGGCATTCCGGTGCGGCTCGAGGAGATCTGGGCCGAGAGCCAGTCGAGCGGGCGCGATCCGGCCGCGGTTGCCGACGCTATGGCGCAGCGGCTCATCGGCAGGGCATAAGCGGCGCCGCAATGCATGCGCTCGCCAATCCCGCGCGCTTCCTGCGGTTCGCCCGTCCGGCGACGATGTGGCTGCTGCTCGTCGGGCTGGCGACGGCAGGCGCGGGGGTCACGGCGGGCCTCACGCTGACGCCGCCCGACTACCTGCAGGGCGAGACGGTGCGGATCATGTACATCCACGTGCCCGCAGCTTGGCTGGGGATGGCCGGCTGGGCAGGGATCGCCGCCGCCTCGGCGAGCCAACTGGTCTGGCGCCATCCGCTGGCCGCCATTGCGGGACGCGCGATTGCGCCGACGGGAGCGACCTTCGCCGCCATCTGCCTGATCACCGGCTCGATCTGGGGGCGTCCCACCTGGGGCACTTGGTGGGAGTGGGATGGCCGGCTGACCTCGATGCTCGTGCTGTTCTTCCTCTATTTGGGCTACATCGCGCTGGCCTCGGCCGAGCGCGAGCGCGGCGGGGAAGGGCGCATCGCCGCGATCTACGGCCTCGTCGGCGCGATCAACCTGCCGATCATCCATTATTCGGTGCTGTGGTGGCGAACGCTCCACCAGGGCGAGAGCATCGGCCTTACCGGCTCGACCATCGACAACAGAATCCTGTGGCCGCTGCCGCTGACCATGGTTGGCTTCACGTGCCTGTTCGCGTCGGCGACGCTGATGCGGATGCGGGCGGAGCTGGCTGACGCCAAGGTCGAGGCGCGGATGCGGCGGATGGGCGCATGAACGCCTGGTCCTTTGTCGCCGCCGCTTATCTGGTAGCGGTGTGCCTGACCGCAGGGCTGCTCGGCTGGGCGTCTGCGTCGATGCGCCGCGCCGAGGCGGCCGCCGACGCGCTCAAGAGGCAATGAAACCCAAGAACCAGCGCCTGGTGCTGGTCGTCGTGGCGGTGGCCGCTGCCCTCGTCGCCGTGCTGCTGGCGATGTGGGGTTTGAGGAGCCAGGCCGCCTATTTCTACACGCCGGTCGAGATCGCCGCCGGCAAGGCCGCGGAGGGCCAGGCGGTGCGGCTCGGCGGGATGGTCGAGAAGGGCTCGCTGCGCCACCAGCCGGACGGGGTGAGCATCCGCTTCACCCTTACCGACGGCAAGGCCGAGACGCCGGTGGTCTTCCGCGGGATCACCCCCGACCTGTTCCGCGAAGGCTCCGGCGCGGTCGCCGAAGGGCGGATGGTCAATGGCACGTTCGTCGCCGACACGATCCTCGCCAAGCATGACGAGCGCTACATGCCGCCCGAGCTCGGCAACCTTGCCGCCGAGCACAAGGCGGCGAAGACGCTGGAGAAATGAGCGGGATCCCGGATCAAGTCCGGGATGACGAGCTGGAGCGCTCGTCATGATCGCCGAGACGGGCCTTGCCGCGCTGTGGCTCGCCGCCGGGCTGGCCGCGCTGCAGTTTGTGCTGATGATCGTCGCATTGAGGAGCAGCGTCGAGGCGGCGCGCACGATGCGCGGGGTCGCCGTGGTCCAGGGCGCGCTGACGCTGATCGCTTTTGCAATGCTGCTGCTGGTCTTCGCCCGCACCGACATGTCGGTCGCGCTGGTGTTCGCCAACAGC
>DATDDW010000043.1:0-8182 GCA_036523615.1 Sphingomicrobium sp. | reverse complement strand
CAGCCTGGTGGAACTGCGCCGGCGCCGGGTGATCGCTGAGCAGGACCTTCGGCCGGGGAAGATCGACGCTCGCCAATCCGGAGTCCCAGGCGGCGAGTTCCCGTTTGCAGTCGCTTGGACGGACGCCACGCACGCCTGGATCTCCGCGCCCCGCGACCGCCAGCTCGTCGCGCTCTCAGTGGGCCGCGACGGCGTTCGGGTAACCGGGAGGGTGTCGACCGTCGGCGAGCCGACCGCTCTGCTGCTCGACCGCAAGAACAACCGCCTGATCGCCGCCGAGGACAATGCCGATCGTCTTGCCTTCGTCGACCTCGCCAGCGGGACGCTGGTCGCGCAGCCGCGGCTCGAACTTCCCCCGAGTCTCGCGGCCGATCCGCTGGGCAAGGGACTCAATCCGAACGGGCTGGCCGCCCTTCCCGATGGCCGATTGCTCGTGACTCTCGGCGGCATCAATGCCCTCGCCATCGTCGTGCCGGGTGAGCGGCGCCCCGTACAGGCGCTGATCCCGACCGGCTGGTACCCGAGCGCGGTCGCGACGAGTGCTGAGGGCGGACGGGTGTTTGTCATCAATCGCAAGAGTCCGCCCGGGCCGAACCCGCACGGCTGCCAGCCGGAATTGGCGAGCTACCGCGGCCAACCGAACGGCTGCGATTCCGCCAACCAATATATCTACCAGCTCCAAAAAGCGGGATTGCTCCAGTTTGCGCTGCCGACCGGCGAAGCGCTCGCGGCGACAACGATGCAAGTCGCGGAAAACATCGGGTTGGCGGGAGCCAAGGATCGTGCCGCTGCCGACGCGCGCATGGCGGCGATCCGCGAGCACATCAAGCACGTGGTTTTCATCATCAAGGAGAACCGCACCTACGACCAGGTGCTCGGCGACCTCGATATCGGCAACGGCGACCCGCATCTCGCCATTCTTGGGCGGGCGCTCTCGCCCAACCACCACCGCCTCGCGCGTCAGTTCGTGACGCTCGACAATTTCTACGATTCCGGCGAGGTCTCGGCCACCGGCTGGGCCTGGTCGACGGCGGCGCGGTCGACCGACCTCCAGGAGAAGACCACGCCGGTGAACTACGGCAACCGCGGCCTGGCGTACGAATCCGAAGAGGCCGATCGCAACATCTATGCCCAGCAGACTCCGGCCGAGCGGCACGCGACCAATCCCAAGCTTGCGGCCGATCCCGATCTGCTGCCCGGCCCGGCGTTGCTCACCGCCCCCGATCCAGAAGACGACGACAAGCCCAACCAGGGGTATTTGTGGGATGCCGCGATCCGCGCCGGACTGTCGGTCCGCAATTACGGCTTTGCCGACGCGAGCATCTATGACGCGACGCAACCCGGCGACGTCCCACCGGTGCGCGAGCCGTTCAACGAGGGGCGGCGCATCTACACGCCGGGCGACCGCTTGCTCGCCACCCGCAGCGACCCTTATTTTCGCGGCTTCGATCAACGCCTCGCGGATTACTGGCGCGTGCTCGAATGGCAGCGCGAGTACGACCAGCAGGAAGCGGCAGGCACGCTCCCGGCGCTCACTCTGCTGCGTATCAGCCACGATCATTTCGGCGACTTCGACAAGGCGCTCGACGGAGTGAACTCGGTCGAGACCCAGATGGCCGACAACGATTACTCGCTGGGACTGGTGGTGGAACGGATTGCGCGCGGCAAAGCGGCGGATTCAACGCTCGTCTTTGTGATTGAGGATGACGCCCAGAACGGCGCTGACCATGTCGACGCCCGGCGCAGCGTAGCGCTGATTGTCGGTCCCTATGTGCGCCGCGGCGCGCTCGTCTCGACGCGCTACACAACGATCAACGTGCTGCGCACGATCGAAGCGGTGCTGGGCCTCAAACCGATGGGATTGAACGACGCGCTCGCCATGCCGATGGACGTGTTCGATCCCACACAAACCGAGTGGACGTATCAAGCTGAGGCGGCGGATGTCTTGCGCACGACTCAGCTGCCAATTCCTGACAATCGCTTCAACGCCAGGCAAGCGGCCAGCTGCCCGGCTCACAGTGCCGCGTTTTGGTCTGCGGCAATGGCAGGCCAGGATTTCAGCAGCGAAGACCGGCTCGACACGCCACGGTTCAACGCCGCCCTGTGGCAAGGTCTCGGCAGCGGGGCCGAGCCGACGGTGCGCGACGGCCGCGACCTTCGCTCGGCTCGGCCCGAGCTGCTCGAAGCTGGTTCGAAGGCACCCTGTGCGTCCGGCGCTCCATGATTAGAATTTTTCCGCCTCGGTCGATCGCTACGCGCCTGCTGCGCCTTCTCGCCGTCGTTGCCGGCGCCGTCGCGTCATGCTCGCCGGCAGCGGCCTCTCACCTCGTCACCGGCAACGGCTTTGGGTTCGCCGTTGTCGCTCCCGAGAAGGGGGCTGCAACAAGCTTCTATCCACATCCCCACAGCTATCTTCGCCAGGATCCCGCTAAGCCCTTGGGCGAAGGGATCGAGACGCCCAACTTCATCAAGCGGCTCGGCTGGGGCGGACGGCAGCGCGCGGGCACTGCGGAATATGTCGAGGATTCGCAGGTCATCCGGCTGCGGCGACCGGACGGAGACGCAGTTTTCTTCATGCCGTTCGGATTCGACCGGCCGGCGCTGATCATCAGCCGAAAAGGTCCGCTCACAAACAAGGGTTCATGGCACGTCGAATGGAACCGCCCGGTTCGCTCGCGCAAAGTCATCAGCGCGGCGGGCGCCGAGCTGTTGCGCTTCGCAGGGATCGCCGAGCCGTTGCTGCTGATTCCGCTGGGCCCGGTGCGAGAAGCGCGGGCGGCTCAACCCTTGGCGGCGAGCGCCGCGTGGGCCTTGATCGCTCTTGAAAGCGAAAGCGAAGCCGACGCGGCAATCGGCGACTTCGGGCGCTGGCGTGCCGGCCTTGGCGCCGAGCAACTGCTCAGCCGCGAAATCGCCCAGCTCGAGCAATGGCGGGCGAAGCCGCCCGTTCGCTTCAACAACGACAAGGAGCGCCATCTGTGGCGGCAAAGCGAAGTGATGCTGCGCATCGCCCAGAGCCGCGAGCCCAACCGCGCCCACAGGCACGGCAACGGGCTGATCGTCGCTGCCTTGCCGGATGTCTATTCGACGCCGTGGGTGCGTGACATGGCCTGGTCCACCGTTGCGCTCGCGCGCATGGGGCACCGCGCCGAGGCGCGCGCCGCCCTCCTCGCCTACTTCAACGCTCAGCCGACCGGCGTAATGCGCTCCGCGGTGAATGGCGCGGACTATCAGGTCTCGGTGGTGCGCTATTGGGGCGATGGCGCGGAGGAACCCTTCTTCACCCAGGAGGGCGCGACCAACATCGAATTCGACGACTGGGGCGAAGCGCTCTGGGTGCTGGGTGAATATCTGCGTCGCTACGACGACCCCGCGCTGCTGCGCGAGTCCACCTATCGCGGGCCGCTGTACGAGAGCGCGCGCGACTTCATCGTCAAGCCGCTGATGGCGAACATGGAAAAGTTCGGCGACGGGCTGATCGTCGGTGAGGACACGTCGATCTGGGAGGAGCACCAGAAGGACGCAAAGCATTTCGCCTTCTCGACCGCGATGGCGATCGTCGGTCTGCGCGAGTTTGCGCGAGTGGCGGGGCTTGCCGGCGACGAGCCCGGGCGCAGGCAGGCGCTCGACACAAAGGCGCTGCTCGAAAGGGGCTTCGCTGCGGCATTCGTTCGCGATGGGAAGCTGCGCGGTACGCTCGAGAAAGGCGAGAAGAACGACATCGACGGAGCGCTCATCCCGATCATCAATTTCGGCATCGTCGAGAACCGGCAGTTGATCCGCGACGCCGTCGACCGGATGAAACTGCTCAAAGTGCGTTCCGGCGGCTATCGCCGCGTCCGCAGCAACTACACCGATCCCAAGATTTTCGAATATTGGTACGAGCGCCAGGAGTTCCTGTTCGTCGACCTCAGCCTTGCCGAACTTTACCGGCGACTGGGAAGGAACTCGCAAGCCGATGCGATGCTGTCTCGGATTGTCGATAAGGCGGCGGCCGACCACGACATCATCCCGGAGATGTACGTAGCGCTGCCGTGCCGCCTTTTCCCGGGTAAGATCGGCGATCCGACAGGCGCCTTGCCGATGGTCGGCTACGGCGCGGGGGCGTACATCCTGCACCTGTTGGAGCGGGAGCGACTGGCCGAGACTTCCCGGCAAGTCGACGCGGCGCGCTGAACCCCGACAGCGGACGCAGCTGTCGGGGGGAAATCTAACCGGCCCTTTCGAGGCTCGCTACACGCGTCATTGCCGCGGCCGCGATCGCCATCACCAGCGCCGCGGCGAGCATCGTCCAGATCGGCTGGTCGGGGAAAAAGGCCTTCATGATCGAGCCCATCACCGTCGCCACCAGGAGCTGCGGGACGACGATGAAGATGTTGAACAGCCCCATGTAGATGCCGAGCTTGCGCTGGGGCAGGCTGCTGGCGAGGATCGCGTACGGCATGGCGAGGATCGACGCCCAGGCGATGCCGATCCCGATCTCCGCAACGACGAGCATCTTCGGGTCCTTGATCAGGAAGAAGCTCGCATAACCGGCGGCGCCGGCAAGCAGGCAGATCATGTGCGTGCGCGCCTTGCCGATCGCCCGGGCAAGCCACGGCAGCAGCGCCAGCGCCGCGATCGCGGCAACGCCGTTGTAGACGGCGAACAGCACCCCAACCCAATTGCCCGCGTCCTGATAGCCGGCGCTCGCCGGGTCGGGTGACGCATAGAAATTGCGCGCGACGACCGGCGTCGTGTTGATCCACATGATGAACAAGGCCGACCAGCTGAAGAACTGCACCAGCGCCAGCCGCTTCATGATCTGCGGCATGCCGGCAAAGTCGCCAACGATATTGGCCAACATATTGCTGGTGCGGCCGCGGCGCGCGAGCGCAATTCCCGCTGCGTTGGCGAGGCCGTAGGCGATCAGCAGGCCCCCCAAGAGGTACACTTCCTTTTCCAGCTGCAGCTGGACGACGGCGAACAGCACGGCAATGCCGATTGCAATCCACACCACGCTGGTGCCGAAGCTGCGGTCGGCGAGGGCCTGGACGGTCTGCTCTTCGGCCGCCTCGTCGGCGCCTTCGCCGAACCCGGCCATGTCGGCGGGGGAATATTCGCGGGTGCTGAGCACGGTCCACAGCACGGCAAGGAACAGCGCGGCGCCGCCGAACCAGAAGCTGTAACGAACCGTATCCGGAATGCCGCCGCCGGCGACCGTGTTCGAGACGCCGAGCTTGTCGAGCAGCTCGGGAAAGATCGATCCGACCACCGCGCCGCCGCCGATGAAGGCAGTCTGCACGGCGTAGCCCGCGGTGTGCTGGTCCTTGCGCAGCATGTCGCCGACAAAGGCGCGGAACGGCTCCATCGAGATGTTGAGGCTGGCGTCGAGCATCCACAGCAGCACCGCGGCCATCAGCAGCGCGTGCGACTCCGGCATCAGGAACAGCGCAATCGCGGCGAGGATCGCGCCAGCAACGAAATAGGGCCGCCGCCGCCCCAGCCGGCCGAGCCAGGTCCGGTCCGAGAGGTGCCCGACGATCGGCTGCACCAGCAGGCCCGTGAGAGGCGCCGCCACCCACAAAGCCGGCAAATCGTCGAGGCTGGAACCGAGCGACTGGAAGATCCGGCTCATGTTCGCATTCTGCAGCGCGAAACCGATCTGGATGCCAAAGAAGCCGAACGAGATGTTCCACAGCCCGGCGAGCGATTGCCGCGGCTTCTCCATGGTGGTCCGCTGATCCATCAGGCGCTCTCCCCGCCGCTTAGCTGGCACACGCTATGCGAGCGCACAATGGCAGACGAACTGAGCTAACCGCGCTCGCCGGCTTTGGCTCGCCGGTACTTGTGGCGCAGCCATTCGAACACGGGGAGCGCCTCGTGGCTGCGCTCGTCGAACCAGGTCGCATTCTCCCAGCCCGAGCCCTGTCCGAACGGAGTCTTGCATTGGGTCGAGACCCAATAAGGCTCCCAATAGACGACGCCGATCCCGCCGGCGTCGAGCGTCAGCTGCGTCAGATCGAGCATGTACTTGTGCTGCCCTTGAGGCGTCGCCGGATAGCCGGGAATGAGCGAGTCCGCGCCAAGCAGGTTGCCCATCGAGTCGGCGTTCTCGAGCGTGAACGGGTAAGCGGTCTCGACCACGATCACGTCCTTGCTGTAGCGCCTCTTGGCTTCGCCGATGGTCGATTTGAGCTGCGCCAGATTCCACTTCGACCATTTGGCGTAATAGCTGATGCCGATCAGGTCGTATCCCTGGACCCCTGCCTTCGTGGCCGCATCGAACCACGGAAGGATGTTCTCGGGCTGCGCGATATGAAGCATGATGCGCGGCGCAATCGAGCCGGTTCGGCCAGCCTCCAGCACGGCTTGGATGCCGGCGTTGAGCAGCCGCGCGTTGCGCTCCCAATGGATCGGCTCGCCCGGTACCTTGCCGCCGAGCAATTCGGGGTTGGTCTCGTTTCCGACCTGGACCATCTCGGGCATCTGGTGCTCGGCATCGAACTTCTTCAGCGTGTCGAGCGTGTAATCGTGCAGCGCCTTCACCTGCTCGTCGGTCGGGAGGTTCGCCCAGGCAACCGGCGCGATCTGCTTGCCGCCGTCGGCCCAGGTGTCGGAGTAGTGGAAGTCGAGCAGCACCTGCAGCCCGGCCGCGTGGGCGCGGCGGATGGTCTTCAGCACGTCCGCGTAATTACTGTAGCGGGTCCAGGTCGGATCGACCCAGATGCGCACACGCACCAGGTTGCCGCCCTCCTTCTTCATCAGCGCGAACGGATCGACCCGCTTGGTGTGCAGCCGATAGACGGCGCCGCAATCCTCCATCTCGTTCACGTACGAGAGGTCGGCGCCAAGATAGAGACCGCCGGCCGATGGTTCGGAGGGCGGTCCGGCCTGGGCCGCGGTCGCCAGCGCCGCGAGCGTCAGAAGCCAGCGTTTCACAGCGCCATGACCCTTATCCGCGACCCCACAAGTCCGTCGCTCGCGACCGAAACGTCGACCGGCCCGCTGCCGACGCGGACGATCGCCTGGGCGAGGCCGTTGAAGGCTTTTCGGTCGCTGGAAACGTCGGGTTCGATGCTGTTCGGATTCCCGTTGCCGACGCCGATCACTTTCCCGCCAGCCGCCGCAAAACGCAGCATGTTGTCGGCGGTCGGGACCGGCCGGCCACGCGCGTCGAGCACCGCGGCATTGGCGATCACCACCGCGCCGGCTTTGGCCATCCGGCGATCGAGCGTGAGCCTCACTGCATGCGCCGGCCCGCTGGTCTCGCGCAGATCTCGCGCGGTGACCCGCCCGCCGTTGAAGCCGATCGCCTCGAGCCTCCCCGGCGCGTACGGCACCTGCCACACCAGATGGCGGTTGCGAGGCATCACCTTGCGGCCGAGCGAGCGGCCGTTGAGGCGAAGCTCGATCTCCTCGGTATTGCCGTGCGCCCAGACCTCGATCGGCTGGCCTTCGCGCCCCGGCCAGTTCCAATGCGGCAGCAGGTGCACGAGCGGCCGCTCCGGCCGCCACCACGCCTGGTAGTAGTAGTAGTTGTCCTTCGGAAATCCGCAGGTGTCCAAAATGCCGAACTGGGAGCTGATGCTGGGAAATTCAGCGTAGGGCGTCGGCTCGCCGCGATAGTCGAAGCCGGTCCAGACGAAGCCGCCGGCAATGTACGGCCGGTCGGCGACGATGGTCCACCATTCCTCGGCCGTCGTCGCCCACCACGGATGTTCGGTGTCGTAGGCGCGGAGGATATGCCGCGCCGGATCGTTGGCATATTCGCCGCGCGTCGCGACCGTGCTTCCAGTCTCCGTGCCCATCACCGGCTGCTCGGGGTGGCGTCGGTGATAGGCTTCGATTTGGTTGGTGCGGTAGTTGAAGCCGAGCACGTCGACGACGCCCCCGATCCCAGTGTCCCAGCCCTGGTCCATGGCGAAGGTCGTCGGCCGCGTCGGATCGAGCTTGCGCACATCCTGCTGGAGCTCAGCGTTGATCCGAGCGCCGCGTTCGCTCGTCTGGTGCGGCTCCTCGTTGCCCAGCGACCAGGCGATCACGCTCGGATGATTGCGATCCCGGCGGATCATCCGCTCGAGCTCCGATACGGCTTCGGCGCTGCTGCTGTTGATCCGCTGTTCGCAGATCATCAGCATGCCGAGCTCGTCGCAGGCGTCGAGCAGCGCCGTCCCGGGCGGGTTGTGCGCGCTGCGCCAGG
>DATDDW010000042.1:0-1748 GCA_036523615.1 Sphingomicrobium sp. | reverse complement strand
TGGTGATGGGGCGCCGCTCGAGCGGGAAGACGGGCCGGACCGAGCAGGCGACGCGCGAAGCCTATGCCGAGGAGGAGCGCCGCCGCCGCGAGGGGACCGACAGCGCTGACGAATAGCGCGCTTCCGCCGGTCGTTCAGCGCTGGTTCGAAGCCAAGAGCTGGCAGCCGCGCCGGCATCAAGTCGAAATGCTCGAGCTGGCGCGGCGCGGGAGAAGCGCGCTGCTGGTCGCCGCGACCGGAGCGGGCAAGACGCTCGCCGGATTCCTGCCGACGATTTGCGAGCTTGCGGAAGAGTCGCCGGAAGAGTTGCACACGCTGTACGTCTCGCCGCTGAAAGCGTTGGCGGTCGACGTGCAGCGCAACCTCATCGGGCCGATCGAGGAGATGGGGCTCAACATCCGGGTCGAGACGCGTACCGGCGACACGCCCTCGGACCGCAAAGTGCGGCAGCGCGTGAAACCGCCGCAAGTGCTGCTGACCACGCCGGAATCGCTGAGTTTGCTGCTGAGCCACCCTGAAAGCCCACAGATGTTCGCCAATCTGCGCTCGATCGTGGTCGATGAGCTGCACGGTTTCGCCAAGGAGAAGCGCGGCGACTTGCTGTCGCTGTCGATGGCGCGCCTACAGAGCCTCGCGCCGGGGCTGCGCCGGGTCGGCCTGTCGGCGACGATCAGCGACCCGGACGCCTATCGCTCGTGGCTTGCGCCCGATGCCGACATGGAGCTGGTCGACCTGGTCATCGGCGAGCGCGGGGCCGATCCCGACCTGTCGATCCTGATCCCGGACAACAAGATCCCGTGGAGCGGTCATTCGGGGCGGCACGCGGCGCGCGAGGTGATGCAGCTCATCGAGCAGCACAAGACGACGCTCGTCTTCTGCAACACCCGCAGCCTTGCCGAGCTGATCTTCCAGGACCTGTGGGCGGTCAACGACCAGGCGCTGCCGATCGGCATCCATCACGGCAGCCTTGCCGTCGAGGCACGGCGCAAGGTCGAGGCGGCGATGGCCGCGGGCAAGCTCCGCGGGCTGGTGGCGACGGCAAGCCTCGACCTCGGCATCGACTGGGGCGACGTCGACCTCGTCGTGCAGATGGGCGCGCCCAAGGGAAGCTCGCGCCTGCTGCAGCGCATCGGCCGCGCCAACCACCGACTCGACGAGCCCTCCAAAGGAATGATCGTCCCCGGCAACCGCTTCGAATATCTCGAAGCGCGCGCGGCGCTCGATGCGATCGACGACGGCGAGCTCGACCCGGAAGTGTTCCGCCCCGGCGCGCTCGACGTGCTCGCGCAGCATATCCTGGCGATGGCGGTCGCCGCGCCGTTCCAGCAGGACGAGCTGCTCGATGAGGTGCGCTCCGCCGCCCCCTACGCGGGCCTCAAGCAGGAGACGTTCGAGGAGATCCTCAATTTCATCGCCACCGGCGGCTATGCCCTGAAGGCCTACGACCGGTTCCGCCGGCTGGTGCCCGAGCCCGGCGGGATGTGGCGCATCGCCAAGCCCGTCGTCGCGCAGCAGCACCGGCTTAACGCCGGCGTCATCGTTGAGCAGCCGCTCCTCACCGTCCGTTTCCGCAACGGCCGCAAGCTCGGCACGATCGAAGAAGGCTATGCCTCGACGCTGGCGCCGGGCGACCATTTCTACTTCTCCGGCCTCAGCTTGGAGGTCGAGCAATTCAAGGACACCGACATCATCGTCCACGCGTCGGCGAAGCGCGCGCGGATCGTCACCTACGGCGGGCAGCGAATGAG
>DATDDW010000041.1:0-4842 GCA_036523615.1 Sphingomicrobium sp. | reverse complement strand
CCGACCTGTTCGCGCCGCTCGGCTTTGCCATGTGGATGGCCGACGAGGCGAAATTCGCCGCGGTCGGGTCGGTCGCCGGCGCCGGCCCGGCCTATGTCGCGCGCTTCATCGCCGCGCTGGCCAAGGCGGGGCAAAAGCGCGGCCTCAGCAAGGAGACCGCGACGACGATCGCGCTCGAGACCGTGCTCGGCACCGCCTGGATGGCGGCGACGAACGGTGAGAGCATGGACTCGGTCGCGCGCCGCGTCGCCAGTCCCAAGGGCACGACCGAAGCCGGATTGAAGGTGCTCGACCACGACCATGTGCTCGACGAGCTGGTCGCGCTCACCATCGACGCTGCCGCCCGGCGCGGCGCTGAGCTCGCTAAGGAGGCGAAAGCCGCGCCGTAAGGCATTGAATTGGCCATGAAAGTGGTCGTTAACTATTTTCGTTTAGCATCGCACTCAGACACAAGGAGGCTGAGATGAGTTACTCGGCAAACGTCCATGTGGCCGTGTATCAGGTGCTAGATCACGTGCTCACGGCCAGTGCTCCGCCACCCGGAGCGAAGGCCGCGATCCATTCGATCATCGACGACCTCAAGATCGCCTGTGCGCCGCGCGAAATGGTCAGGCAGGCGGAAAGCATTTCGCTTCAGCTGCATCACCTGGAGACCGGTTTGTCGCGCGGCGACGCAGACAAGGCCGCCGATGCGCGCCAAATGCTGCGCTCCATTGCGGCGTCTTGGCTCAACTACCGGATCGCGGGCTCGGCCCTTAGCGTTTGATTCGCCTCACAGGATGCCGTTCAACCAGCCGATCCCGTAAATGGTGCCGGCGACGGCGGCTGCCGCCCACAGCTTTGCGCCCCACAGCCACACGTGATCATCCCCCGCGTCCCGCCGACGGCGTGAGACGAGGTGCCTGTCGGTCCACCGCTCGCCGTGCGCCCGCGGCACGTCGGGATTGCGTCTGCGCTCGCTACCCTCACTTCTCATGAGCGGAAGAATAACCGAAATGGAGTAAGCGATTGGTAAAACGGCTCGAATCCGCGCCGCTCACGTGGGCTGTCGGGAACGAGGCGAAGGGAGTAACTAGAGGCAGCGCTCGGTAAAGTTTTGGGGGGAGCATTGCCAATGACGTCGAGCGTCTGGCGAAGCAGCGTGCGGCCGGTCGGCGCTGCGCTCATAGTCGCTGCGGCCGCGATCGCAGCGGGCCCGGCCTTGGCCCAGCCGTCGGACCGCTGCAATCCCGAGCGCATCGTTGCCACGATCGACAGCAATCACGCGGTTCCGAGCCTCAGGGGATGCCTGCCCGATGCGGTACGCGCGGCGCTGCACAGCCGCGACTACGGCCTCTCGGTCGACAACCGTCACTCGTCGAACAGCATTCCGGCCGGCGGAATCGTCAGCCAGCGGGTTGAGTCGCGGATGGTCTATGTCGACCTTTCCACCGGCCCGGACGACCAGCCCAATGTCGGCGGTCAGCAGGCGGAAGGCCATGGCCACCACGGCGGCGCGCTGGACGGCGTCGCGGGCGAGGTGGCGCAAGGTGTGCTCGGCGCGATTTTCAACCATCCGCCGGCGGGTCCGCAGGTGCCGCCTGACGAGCCCGCGCCCCCGCAATATCAGCCGCCGCCGCAATACGAGCCGCCGCCCGCAGCGCCCGTTGCACCGCCGGTCGTTGCTGCCCCCGCACCGCCGCCACCGGCGGTGAAGCCGCCGCCGCATCACGAGGTGGAGGTCGCTCAAGCCGAGCCGCAACCGGCGCCGGACAAGGGTCAGAATCGACCGCCGGCTGCCGCCGCCCGGGACAATCCGCCGCCGGTGGCTCAGCTTCCGGCCGAACCAACGCCTGCTCCGCCGGCGAAAGAGCCGGCTGCGCCGACGCTACCCACGCCCGCCCCGCAGCCGTCGATTGAGCAAAATCAGATCCGCGACCGGCGCGATATCGTGCAAAATCCATCGTGGTGGGCGACGTTGCTTGGCGCCGTTTCCTCCTCGCCCTTGCTTGCCGCTGCGATTGCTGCCGCGGTCGCTATCGCTGCCGCGGCCGCGCTGGCCAAAATCCTTTGGCCGAGAGCGACCTGCTCGATCGAACGGGGAAGCTTCGCCTTGCGCCCGCTACCGCTGAGGAGCGCCTGGCCGGGGCTTCATGTCGACACGATCATGGGCAGCGCCGCCTTCTCGATCCCGCGCCCGCTGCCGATCAGGAGACTGACAGATGTCGAGCCCAGTCCAGCTTAGCCTCAAGGAACTGGCGAGCGCCGAGGCCCTCGATCACGCCCGGCAGGACATTCAGGACAAGCTGGCGGAGGATGGCTCGCGCCTGGCCTCGCTCAACTGGGACATCATGCGCAACGCGACGCGGAGCGCTCTCGCCGACGCGCTGTCGAAGCTCGACGTGCTCGAATATGTCGCCTCCGCCTGGTGCACGGCGACCGAATTGCAGGAGAAGGCGCGGCAGACGCTCAAGGCACCCGGATCGGAAGAGAAGCTCGCGCTGGCCGAGCACGATCCTTCGGCGCTGCTCCACCCGGTGGTGAAGATCAAGTGCGGACCGGTCGAGCTTCCCGCGCTGACGTTTGACCTCGAGGTCGGGGCTGCGGTTGAGTGTGCGGTGCTGATCGTTACCGAAGGCAAGCTCGCGGCGATCGAAGCCGGCAGCTTCAAACCGTTCGCCAAGCTCTCCTACAATGGCAATCAGTTGAACAAGCTCGACGCAGACGAGGTGCCGATCACGCGCTGCTACCATTTTCCCAACGGCGGAATTCCCATTCCCTGCTCACCCGAGCCTGCCGTCGAGACGAACGCCGGATAGTCCAGCGGCCGCGCTTGCCGAGTCCCGGCGCCTGTCCTAGGCGCCGCCCATGGCGACATCGAAACAAGGGCCGTTCGACGACCGCGACGGCTGGATCTGGTTCGGCGGCGAGCTGGTCCCTTGGCGCGACGCGCGAGTCCACGTGCTCACTCACGCACTGCATTACGCAAGCAGCGTCTTCGAAGGCCAACGGGCATACAACGGCGAGATCTTCAAGCTGCGCGAGCATAGCGAGCGGCTGCACAAAAGCGCAGAGCTACTCGGCTTCGAGATTCCGTGGAGCGTCGAGGAGATCAACGCGGCGTGCAAGGAAGTCTTGAAGGCCAATAATTTCGTGGACGCCTACATGCGCCCGGTGGCTTGGCGCGGCGCGGAATCGATGGGCGTGGCGCCGGGGAACACCAAGCCGCACCTGGCGATCGCTGCATGGGAGTGGGGCAAATATTACGAGCCGCGCGACAGCGAAAACGGCATCCGGCTCGACATCGCGCCGTGGCGCCGCCCTGCGCCCTACACGGCACCGACCGCGTCGAAGGCATCGGGCCTCTACATGATCTGCACCCTGTCGAAGCAGCACGCCGAGCAGCGCGGCTATAATGACGCTCTGATGTTCGACTGGCGCGGGCGGGTGGCGGAAGCGACTGGCGCTAACGTCTTCTTCGTCGCCGACGGGGCGCTGCACACGCCGGTGCCCGACTGCTTCCTCGACGGCATCACGCGCCGGACGATCATGGACTTGGCGCAGCGCCGCGGGATCGAAGTCAACGAGCGCGCCATCTGGCCCGAGGAACTGGAGAGCTTCGAGCAGATGTTCCTCACCGGCACCGCCGTGGAAGTCACTCCGGTGCGCTCGGCCGGGCCATGGAATTTCGAGGTCGGCGACCTGACGCGCCAGCTGTCGAAGGATTACGACGACCTGGTCAACGGCCGCATCCCCAACGCCTAACCGAAGATCGACAGGTCGAGCTCTTCGCTCGGACCGAACCAGATCACATGCTGCGTATGGTCGGCGAGGTCGTTGCCGGTTTCGGCATGGGCGAAGACGGTGAGCCCAGCGCGGTTGAGCGCGAGGAACTGGGCGACGTCGCCGAAGCGGTCGGCCGGCACCGTCAGCTGGACGCTTCCACGCGGGTGCGGGCCCACTGGCCGCAGGTGAAAATGGCCGACGGCGATGGGGAATCGCGCCTGCGCCGCTGCCGCGAGCTGCTTCGCTTGCTCGAGCTCTTCGGGATCGTAATAGATGTGGGCATGGAAATTGCGGATGCTGGCTTCGGTCATGCCGCGGCTATAGCGCGGGCAGGGCTGAAGACCCATCTCCACTTCCAAGCCCGGGCCCGCTCGTTATAAGCGCCGCTTCTCCCGCCCATGCGGGGCATGCCTGCTGGGGCGTCGCCAAGTGGTAAGGCACCGGTTTTTGGTACCGGCATTCGCAGGTTCGAATCCTGCCGCCCCAGCCAAACCTTAGTTGTGGCTGTTCAGGCGACCCAATGAACGAGCGCGTAGATGAGCGTCCAGGTGCCGACCACCAGCCCGACCAGGATCCAGGCCCTGACCATCCCCGGCAATTTGTCGTCGTCGACATCGGCGGCCGAGAAGGAGAATTCCCGTTGCGTTTCCGCCGGTTGCGCGTTCGCGGGTGCGTCGAACGGGCTGCGCAACACCGAGGCGCTGACTGCCGCCGGCGAGATGCGGCCATGGAATTGGCAGCCGTAATAATTGCCGCTGTTCCACATCACGATTGCGGTGGTCGGGCCGCCGTCGGGCAGCTCGACCTCGATGCTTTCGCCAATGAGGAGATGGTCGCTGGTTTCGAGTAGCAGCCCGGTGACCGAGAGGTCGTGGATAACCACGGCTCCCGCCTCGCCCTGGGCCGTGCTCCCATAGACCGGGAGCTTGAGCCGGCGACGCATCGCCACGCGCCGGTCGGACGCGCGCTGCAGCGGATCGAGATGGGCTAAAATCGCCATTTCGCGTGCTGAGGACCGGCATGGGGGCCAATCGTTAACAAAGTCTTGCCTTTTGGCCCCTGATGCGCCGGTGCGCC
>DATDDW010000040.1:0-1573 GCA_036523615.1 Sphingomicrobium sp. | reverse complement strand
GTTGCGTTGCCTCGACCGCCGCCGACATGATGCTGTGGCTGCGCACGCTCGCCAATGCGGCACAGGGCCGCGGTGGCGCCGGCCTCTCGCCCGAGCGGGCGCAGGTCTTCGCCAAGCACGCCGTGCCGAGCGACACGCCCGCGATGAGCTACGGCAACGGCATCATGCATGTCGGCGATGGCGGCCGCGCCTATCTCCACCACACCGGCGGGATGGTCAGCTTCTCCTCGTCCTTCCATGTCGACGTCGCCAGCGGCGTCGGCGCGTTCGCCAGCTCGTCCATCAGCGCGTTCGAAGAATACCGGCCGCGGCTGCTCACCCGCTTCGCGGTCGATGCGCTGACCAATGCCCGCACCGGGCGGCCGCTGCCGACACCGCCGCGCCTGGAGACGGCGCTCAAGGACCCGGCAGCATATCATGGCGTCTATCGCGGCCCGAACGGTACCTTCGAAGTGCGCGGCGGCACCCCGCTGCTGCTGGTCGCCAATGGCAAGCAGGCCGTGCTGCAGCCGTGGAGCGGAGACACATTCCGCACCCTCCATCCGGATTTTCGCGCCTTCAGCCTGATGTTCGAGCGTAAGGGCGCCGGCGTGACGGGCGCGAGCTGGGGCCCTTCGGCGTTTGCCAAGGTCGGGTCCGGCGCTCAGCTGCCGCCGTCGAATGCCGAACTGGCCCGGCTCGCGGGGCGCTACGTCAACGACAGCCCGTGGCTCGGTACCGCGGTCGTCGTCGAGCGCGGCGGCAAGCTCTGGCTCGGCACCGAAACCCCGCTCACCAAGATCGCCGACAATTTGTGGCGCATCGGCGAGCAGAGCTGGTCGCCCGAGCGCGCATCGTTCGCCGACTTCATCGACGGACGCCCGCAGACCTTCGTCTTCTCGGGTGAGAAGTTCGCGCGGCACGACATCTAACCGCGTGCGGGTCATCCCGGACTTGATCCGGGATCCATGAACGCCGGCTTCAAGAGATGCCGAACGACAGTGTTCATGGATGCTGAAACAAGTTCAGCGTGACGGGTCGTGGACGCCCCGGAGCTTGCCGTCTAGGAAGCCGCCATGGACGTTCTCGACGGCCCCCGCATCACTCCGCAAATGGTCGCCGAGCACGGGCTCAGCGACGAGGAATATAGCCGCATCCTCAAAGCCCTGGGGCGCGAGCCCAACCTCGTCGAGCTCGGCATCTTCTCGGTCATGTGGTCGGAGCATTGCAGCTACAAGAGCTCGCGCGTCCATCTGAAGAAGCTGCCCACCGAGGCGCCGTGGGTGATCTGCGGGCCGGGCGAGAATGCCGGCGTGATCGACATCGGCGACGGTGACGCGGCCATCTTCAAGATGGAGAGCCACAACCACCCGTCCTACATCGAGCCTTATCAAGGCGCGGCGACGGGCGTCGGCGGGATCCTGCGCGACGTTTTCACCATGGGCGCCCGGCCGGTCGCCAACATGAATGCGCTGCGCTTCGGCCGGCCGGACCACCCCAAGACTCGGCACCTCGTCGCGGGCGTGGTCGCCGGCATCGGCGGCTACGGCAATTGCGTCGGCGTCCCCACCGTCGGCGGCGAAGTCAATTTCGA
>DATDDW010000039.1:0-2877 GCA_036523615.1 Sphingomicrobium sp. | reverse complement strand
AATTGGGATGAAATTGGTCGAGGCGCGGGCTGCCGCAAGGGCCTTCACGCCGCTTTCGAAAAGCGCCTCGTGCTGCGGTGCAACATAGGCATAAATGGTGAAATGTCTAGTCTGCGGTCAGGGAACCCGGCTGGACGTGGAAGCGCGAGGCGCTGCCGATGCCGTCGAACAGCGCGGCCTCGGTGGCGGTCATCCACACCTGCCCGCGTCCTTCGAGCCGGCCGAACAGGGCCGTGCGGCGCTTCGGGTCGAGATGGGCACTGACCTCATCAAGAAGGATGACCGGAGGTTCACCGCGCCGCTCGGCGACCAGCTCGGCATGGGCGAGGACGAGGCCGAGCAGCAGCGCCTTCTGCTCGCCGGTCGAGGCCCGCGACGCGGGCAATCGCTTGGCGCGATGGGTGACGGCAAGATCGACTCGGTGCGGTCCCTCGGTCGCGCGTCCGGCCGCGGCGTCACGGCCGCGATTGGCGCGCAGCAGCACGGCAAGGTCGCCGCCGCCCCAGCCTTCGAGCGCGATCGCGGCGCGGGCGAACTCGTCCTCGGGCGCATCGGCCAGGCGTTCGCCGAGCAATGCGACGGTCCGCTCTCTGGCCTCGGCACCCGCGGCGCCATGCTCGGCCATCGCCTGCTCGAGCGAGGCAAGCCAGGCTTCGTCCCACGGCTCCTCGGCAAGCAGCTTGTTGCGCGCGCGCATCGCGGCCTCGTAGCGCGCGGCGTGGTGCGCATGGGCAGGCTCGAGCGCGAGGACGAGCCGGTCGAAGAAGCGGCGGCGCTCGCCGGCGCTGCCGGTGAACAGCCGGTCCATTGCGGGGGTCAGCCACAGCACCGACAGCCGCTCACTGAGGCTGTTGACCGACGCCGGAGCGCCGTTGATCCGCACCTGGCGGCGTTCGGGCGCAGCGGCCTGCGTCCCGGTGCCGATGTCGATGTCGCCGACCCGCGCGGCGACGGCGAAGGCGCCGCGGCCGCCGGTCCGCGCCATCTCCGACAGCGCGGCGCCGCGCAGGCCGCGGCCGGGCGAGAGCAGCGACACCGCCTCGAGCACATTGGTCTTGCCCGCGCCATTCTCGCCGGACAGCAGGACGAAGCCGGGCCCCGGCTCGATCAGCGCCGACGCGTAGGAGCGGAAATCGGTGAGCGCGAGGCGGGTGACGGGCACAGGTGCGGCTTAGCCGTTACTGCTCCCTGCGGTCGATCACTTCATAGTGGGCGGCGCGTTCGTCGAACCGCTTGAGCACCGCGCGCGCCGCCTCGGGCACATGGCTGAGGCTATAGTCCTCGCCCATGAAGGCCTTGATCGCCTCGAGGCTGTCGAACCACATCAGGGTCTGGAACTCGACCTCGCCGCCGGCCTCGCGGCGCATCAGGTCGATGTGACGGAAGCCGGGGATCTTTCGTGCCTCGATGCCGGGAATCACCTTGCCACGGACGATTTGCTCATACGCCTCGCCATTTTCTGGCGTGGTCCAGCCGCGCCAAAGCCTGCAGATCATCGGCGGCAGATCATTGGCCGTAGGGCACGGAGGCGACAGGGCATTGCTTCACCGGCACCGGGCGACGGTCCTGGTCGGTCCGGATCCAGCACTCCTCGAACACCGAGCAATAGCAGATCGCCAGGTTGACCGCGGGCGAGATCAGCTCGCCCTTGAGCCGGTCGACCACCGCCTTGTTCGCCGGGGTCATCGACCACTGGATCGCATCGACCGATTCGCCCGGGCGGATCATCCGGTCGCGCAGTGTCGACAGCACGACCTCGCCGTTGCGGATGCCGCGATATTGCTTGATGCGCGGATCGGCGCGCAGCAGCCCCGGCGCGCAGCAGCGGTCGACCAGCGCGTTGAAGTCGGGGACCGGGCGGCCGTCGACGGTCATCACCACCTCGGCCAGACGAGCCGGCCCGACGCCCTCGTTCTGCACCGTCAGGCGCAGTTCGGGCGTGCGGTTATCGGCGGCGAGGTCGCTGGTGTAGATCTCGAGATAAGGCAGGGATTCGGCCTGAACCTGCTTTTCGTTCTGATGCACCAGCTCGCGCATAATCTGGCTGTGGTGCCAGGCGATGAGGATCGAGACGAACGAGACGAACAGCGCAGCGAGCGGCAGCACGAGGTCGAGGCGGCGGTTGCCGGTGCGCTTGTGGTGGACGTGAGGCTTCTCGATCTCGACGTCCATCGGCGGTCGCGCCTTGCTCACACCCGCATGGGCATGAGGACGTAAAGCGCGCTCGACTTGTCGTTCTCGCGCAGCAGCGTCGGAGCGGCGGCGTCGGCGAGGTGGACCTCGACCGTGTCACCCTCGATTTCACCGAGGATGTCCAGGAGGTAGCGCGCGTTGAACCCGATCTCGAGCCCGTCCGAGCCGTAGTCGGCGGCGAGCTCCTCGGTGGCGACGCCATTCTCGGGCGAAGTCACCGACAGGGTCACCTTGTCGCGGTCGAGGCTGATCTTCACCGCTCGCGTCTTCTCCGAAGCGATGGTCGAGACCCGGTCGACGCCTGCCGAGAAGCTCTTCGGATCGAGCTTCAGGAGCTTGTCATTGGCGGTCGGGATCACCCGGTTATAGTCGGGGAAGGTGCCGTCGATCAGCTTGCTGGTGAGGATCGCGCTGCCGAGCCCGAAACGGATCTTGGTCGGCGACAGCGAGATCTCGACCGTGCCCTCGAGCTCCTCGAGCAGGCGGTAGAGCTCGGTCACGGCCTTCCGCGGCACGATCACGTCGGGCATGCCCTCGGCGCCGTCGGGCCGGGCAACCGTGACCCGCGCGAGGCGGTGGCCGTCGGTCGCGGCCGCGCGCAGCTGGTCGTCGATGACGTGAAGGAAGATACCCATCAGGTAGTAACGCGTCTCTTCGCTCGAGATGGCGAAGCGCGTCTTCTCG
>DATDDW010000038.1:0-5025 GCA_036523615.1 Sphingomicrobium sp. | reverse complement strand
TGCCGTTGAACATCAAATGTTCGAACAGGTGGGCGAAGCCCGTCTTCTTCGCCGGCTCGTCTTTCGAGCCGACGTTGTACCAGACGGTGACCGCAGCGACCGGCGCCTTGTGGTCCTCGTGGACGATGACCGTCAGCCCGTTCTTCAGCCGGAAGGTCGAGTGGGGGATGCTCACTTCCCTGACCAGGCTGGGGATCGGCACCGAGGCCGCGGGCGCGTCGGCGGCGAACGCCGGCGGTGTCAGGATCGTCGCGGCAGCGAGCAGCGCAAAGCGGCTTGAGAAACGCATCAGCTTGAAATCCCCGGGTTAATTGAATTCGGCGGCGGCGACCTTAACGAGCGTTCGCTGCGGCGCAACGGCTGTGGCGCAGGGCGTCTGGATTTTCGATGAACGGCGCTCGGGCGGGGAAGCCTCGCGCTCGCGCGCCAAAATGTAATTTGCGCCGCGCGCCGCTCGGGGTGAGTATGCGCCGATTGGGCGAAGGCGCCCGCGTACGAGGGGGTACGTCATGGAATTCCACCTGCCGCACATCACCCACATCCCGCATCCGCACCTCGAGAACCGGCGCGAAGCCTTCCTCAAGGCGAAGCAGGAGGCGAACGACTTCAACTCCAAGCTCGCGGTCAGGATCACCAACATCGTCGGCACCATGTGGTGCGCTTACGCTTTCGCCGCCCTCGCGCTGATCAGCTTCCCGGCCGCGCTCAGGGCCGGCACCGCGACGCTCGTCGCCTGGTTCGCCCAGACCTTCCTCCAGCTGGTCCTGTTGTCGATCATCATGGTCGGGCAGAAGGTCGCCGCGGCCAAGTCCGACATGCAGCTCGAGCAGACCTATAACGACGCCGAGGCGCTGCTGCAGATCAACGACGACATGCACAAGCTGGTCAAGCAGAACGTCCACCTGACGCAGCAGATCAACGAGCTCCTGGCTCAGAACACCAAGCTCACCGAGCAGATCAACGAGCTGATCTGCAATACGGAGAAAAAATAGCCGCAGCAGACGCTGCTAGTGCGGCACCGCCCCGAGCAAATCGCCTAGCCCGATCCCCCGCCTCTTCTTCGCCGGCGCCTGCTGCGGCTGCGGCTGCTGCGGGTCGGCTGCCGCCTCGCCGCCGTCGCCATCGCCGCCGCCCATCTGGCCCATGCCGCGCATCAGCATCGCCGTCGTCTTGAAGCGCACCCGCGTGGTCCACTTCGGCGCCTTGGGCGAATCCGAGAAATAGGCTTCGGGGCCATAGCCGATCATCATCACCATGCCCTGCGGCACCGCGCGCGCGACCTCGGCGGGAAGCACGCATTCGCTGGTCCCGGGCGGGAGCGCGGCGCCGCTGGCGATCAGCTTCCGCACTTCGCCCGGGCTCTCATAGTCGAACGGCGGCGTGAAGGACGCCGACTTGCCCGAGGTCCAGATGATCGTGTCGCCATTGCCGCCGCCGAACAGCGCCAGCGCATAGCCCGTCGCCTGGGCGGGCGGCGACCAGTCGAGCCGCTCGGCGCCCGACGGCAGCGCGCCGGCTTCGTGCAGGCCGAGCCCGGGCATGAAGTCCTGGCCAGCGCCGAGGCTGAAGGCAATCGGCGGCGCGTAATTGGCCTCGACCTTGTGCGCGCCCAGAAGCGACGCCGCGGCCGGCACCTGGCGCGAGTCCCGGATGTTGGGCCATTCGCCGAAGCCGGCGCTGTTCTCGGCGTTCGGCTCGCGCGCCATCCGCCCCATCGCCCGGCCCATCTTGGCCAGGGCCTGCAAGCCCGGCGGGATCTGTCCCGCCGCAACCTTGGCGAAATCGATCACCATCGGCGCCGCGGCATGCTCGCCGCAGCCCCAGTAGATCAGCATCCGCCCGCGCGGCTTCTCATAGCTTCCGGGCTCGCTGGGCCCGCTGCTTGCCGTCACATGCTGGATCTCAGGCGTCACCAGCGGCAGGCTCGCGCCCATCTGCATCGCCGCGGGGATGAAGTGGTTGGCCTGTGGAGCGCCGGCCGGCTTCTCGCGCGAGGAAAGCTTGAGGCTGAGCATATGCGCGACCGCTCCGCCGCCGCCGTTCATCATGCCCATGATCTGCGACATGCTCGGCCGTCCGCCGCCCATCATCCCGGCGCCGAAGCCGCTCACCGTCGACACGTCCATCCAGTAATTGGCGACCGGCGGCGGCGCTCCTGCGCCGCTCTTCACCGGCGCCGCGCCGATCAGCACGGCCGCGCTCACGCCTGCGGCCAGCACACGCACCTTGTTCATCGCTCTAAGTCCCCCTCACGCCGCAACGGCCACCCCCTGGGCCGGTACCTCGATCAAGTTAAGGCGCCGCGCGGCGCCGTCAAATGAACACGAGTCCGCCGCTGCTGGCGGAACGATACGCCTCGCGCCCGATTGTTCCCGCCAAACGCAATAGAGTGAGGCGTCGATGAAACGTTTGTTCGACCGGCTGGCGACCCGCACCGGCTATCTGATGGGCCATCCCGGCGCCTTCATCGGGGCGACTCTTGCCTGCCTCGTCTGGGCGGTGACCGGCCCCGTTTTCCATTACTCGGACACCTGGCAGCTGGTCATCAACACCGCGACGACGGTGCTGACCTTCCTCGCCGTCTTCTTGATCCAGAACAGCCAGAACCGCGACGGAGTCGCGGTGCAGGCCAAGCTCGACGAGATATTGATCGCGGTGCGCGCGGCACGGAGCGAGCTCGTCGGTATCGAGAAGATGACCGACGAAGAGCTCGCCGCGCTCAAGGAGGCGCTCGAGCGCGAGGCCCTCGCTCCCGAAGAAGCCAAGAAGCCGGACAAGCCGACGGTCGACGAAATATTGAAGGAGCGCGCCCAGAACGAAGAGTGAGCGCGGCGCTACTCGAGGAAGCTGGTGACGAACTCGCTCGCCGGCTTGGCCGCGACCTCGGCGGGCGTCGCGAATTGCTCGATCCGGCCGGCGTTGAGCAGCGCCACGCGGTCGGCCAGCGCGAACGCTTCCTCCTGGTCGTGGGTGACGAAGATCGAGGTGAGGCCGAGCTCGTCGTGGATCTGGCGCAGCGCGAGGCGAAGCTCGCGCCGGACCTTGGCGTCGAGCGCGCCGAACGGCTCGTCCAAGAGGAGGATGCGCGGCTTGCGCGCCAGCGCGCGGGCGAGCGCGACACGCTGCCTCTGCCCCCCCGACAGCTGGCTCGGATAGCGCTTGCCCAGCCCTTGCAGCTGCACCAGCTCGAGCAATTGCTCGACCCGCCGGCCGATGTCGCGCTTCGACGGGCGGTCGCGGCGGATCACGTCCAAACCGAAGGCGATGTTCTTCTCCACCGTCATGTGGCCGAACAAGGCATAATGCTGGAAGACGAAGCCGATCCCGCGCGAGGCCGGCTTGTCCTTGGTGACGTCGCGCTTGCCGAACCACACCTTGCCCGCTTCGGGCACTTCCAAACCGGCAAGGATGCGCAGCAGCGTCGTCTTGCCCGATCCCGACGGGCCCAGAAGCGCGACGAACTCGCCGTCGCGCATCGTCAGCGACACGTCGTTCAGCGCCGGATAGGCGGAAAAGCTCTTCGACACGCCGTCGACGCGGATCGACATATCAGTGGATTGCGGCGAGCTCGCCGCGGTACCGCCATTCGATAGCGGCCTTGAGCGCGAGGGTGACGAGGGCGAGAAGAGTAAGGAGCGACGCGACGGCAAAGGCGGCGACAAAGTCGTAGTCATTGTACAGTGCCTCAACTTGGAGCGGCATGGTGTTGGTCTCGCCGCGGATGTGACCGGAAACGACGCTGACTGCGCCAAACTCCCCCATCGCGCGAGCGTTGCATAGCAGCACGCCGTAAAGGAGGCCAAAACGGATGTTGGGCAGGGTGACGTGCCAGAAGGTCTGCAAGCCCGATGCGCCGAGCGTCAGCGCGGCTTCTTCGTCGGCGCGGCCCTGGCTCGCCATCAGCGGGATCAGCTGGCGCGCGACGAACGGGAAGGTGACGAACATCGTCGCCAGCACGAGCCCCGGCAGCGCGAAAATGATGTGAATGTCGTGCGCCTGGAGCCAGGGCCCGAACCAGCCCTGGGCCCCGAAGATCAGCACGAACACCAGCCCCGACACTACCGGCGAGACCGAGAAGGGCAGCTCGATCAGCGCGATCAGCGCGGTCTTGCCGCGGAAGTCGAACTTGGCGACCGCCCAGGCGGCGGCGATCCCGAAGATGGTGTTGAGCGGGACCGCGATCGCGGCGACGATCAGCGTCAGCTTGATCGACGAGAGCGAGTCCGGCTGAGTGACCGCGGCGAGCCACACCTGCCAGCCCTTGCGCAGCGCTTCGAACAGCACCGCGCCCAGCGGCAGCAGAAGCATCAGCGCGACGTAGAATAGCGCGAGGCCGATCAGCAGTGCCTTGGCCACGGGCGGCTCGCGCAGGCCGCGGGCGGTCATGTGCCCCTCCGCTGCTGCCAGTGCTGCAGCACATTGAGCAGGAGCAGCAGCGCGAACGAAATCGCCAGCATCACGGTCGCGATCGCCGCTGCTCCGGCATAATTATATTCCTCGAGCTGGGTAATGATCAGCAGCGGCGCGATCTCCGACTTGAACGGGACGTTGCCGGCAATGAAGATCACGGAGCCATATTCGCCCGCGCCGCGGGCGAAGGCGAGCGCGAAGCCGGTCGCCAGCGCCGGCGCGATCGACGGCATAATCACGCGCGCGAAGGTCTGCAGCCGGCTCGCGCCCAATGTCAGCGCGGCTTCCTCGACTTCGCTCGATACCTGCGCGAGCACCGGCTCGACCGTGCGCACGACGAACGGAAAGCCGACGAAGGTCAGCGCAACGACGATGCCTGCGGGGCGGTAGGCGATCGGCAGCCCCGCCGGCGCCAGGATGCGGCCGATCGGCCCAGTGTCGGCGTAAAGCGCGGTCAGCGCGATCCCGGCGACTGCGGTCGGCAGCGCGAACGGCAGATCGATCAGCGCTCCCAACAAGCGCCGGCCGACGAAGCGGTAGCGCACCAGCACCCAGGCGACGAGCAGGCCGAAGATGCAATTGACGCCGGCGGCGAGCGCGGCGGTGCCGAATGAG
>DATDDW010000037.1:0-2959 GCA_036523615.1 Sphingomicrobium sp. | reverse complement strand
GCTTCGCTGCTGCTGATCGGTGGCTGCGTGGGCGTGTTCTGCGGCGGCTGGCTGGCCGATCGGCTCGGTACGCGCGACCGCGGCTGGTACGCGCGGCTCCCCGCGATCGCCTGGCTGATCGCCGCGCCGGCATGGGGACTGGGGCTGCTGGCGCCCAACGTCTGGCTCGCCTGGCCGTTGCTGCTGCTCGGCAATGCGGTGAACATCCTATGGCTCGGTCCGGTGAGCACTGCGGTGCAGCACCTCGTCGCTCGGCCGATGCGGTCGACTGCCTCAGCCTGCTTCCTGCTGTTCAACAATTTCATCGGTCTTGGCCTGGGGCCGTGGCTGATGGGCCGCATATCGGACGTGCTGAAAGCCAGTCGCGGCGCTGACGCGCTGCGCGACGCGGCGGTCGGCTGCCTCGCCTTTTACCTCCTCGCCGCACTGCTGATGTTCATCGCAGTGAAAGCTCTGAAGTCCGCCTGGATCAGTGACGAGGCGGCCTAACTATCTGAACGACAAAGACATTTCAGGTTCACCCTAGTGCGCTAAAGTGGCTGTTCCATTCGTTTAACTGTTGGAACGGCGCGGCGCACAGACCGTTTTTGCCGTTCGGAAGGAGATATTGCGATGACCAGGCTATTTCTTGCCGCGGGTGTCGCCGCTTTGGCGATTGCGGCTCCGGCCACCGCCGGACCTGGTGGCCACGATAAAGGCGGACAGGCTTTTGTGAACCGCGGCGGAGGCGGCGGTGGCGGCGCGATGCGCCAGGCATTCCAGGCCCGTGGCGGCGGCGGAGGCGGCGGCGCAATGCGCCAGCAGTCCTTTGCGGCTCCGCGCCAACCGCGAATGCAGTCGTTCTCGGCACCGAGGTTCGAGCGACAGCAGCAGCGCTTTGCCGCGCCGCGCATCGAGCGCCAGCAGCGCTTCGCTGCGCCGCGTATGGAGCGCCAGCAGCGCTTCGCGGCGATCGATCGCCAGCCGCACATGCAGGCTCAGCGGTTCGACCGCCAGCAGTTCCGCGCTAACCGCGTGCAGCAGCAGGCGCAGACCCGCATGGCTGAGCGCCAGCAGCTGCGTGCCAACCGCATGCAGGCGCAGAACCGGATGGCTGATCGCCAGCAGTTCCGCGCCAATCGCATCCAGCAGGTGCAGAACCGCACGGCTGATCGCCAGCAGCTGCGGAACAACCGCATCCAGCAGGTCCAGAACCAGGGCTTTGCCCGTCAGCAGATGCAGGCGAACCGCCAGGTCGCGCTGCAGAACCGGATCGACAATCGTAATCAGCTGCAGGGCGCCCGCCAGATGGCGGTGCAGCAGCGGATCGCGACGCTCCAGAACATGCGCGAGAACCGCTTTACGACGTTGAACGTCGCGCCGCGGACCCGCGTGCTTGCGCCCGTTGCGGCAACCGCGCTTGTCGGGGTTCCGGTGGCGACAGCCGCCGCCGTGACCACGCTGGCCCCGCTGCCCGCGACGGTCAGCTACCTGTATCCGGCGACGCCGAACTATTATTACCAGTACGGCGACGGCTACGTGTACCAGATCGACCGCAGCACGAGCCTGATTGACGCGCTGTTCCCGCTGCTCGCAGGCGGCTACATGCCGGGCTCGTACCTGCCGGCCGGGTACATGAACAGCTATGTGCCCAATTACTACGGGTTCAACAGCTTCTACCCGGACTACGGCAACACCTGTTACCGTTACGGCTACGGCGTCGTCTATGAAGTCGACTGCTTCACCGGCCTCGTCGAGGACGTGATCCCGACCTATGCCGGCGGCTATGGCGTCGGGCAGATGCTGCCTTCGGCATACGATTACTACAACGTGCCGCTGCAGTACCGCAGCATGTACTACAACACGGCCGATGCCGGTTATTGGTATGCGCCGGGCGCGATCTACCAGTACGATCCGGGCTCGAGCATGATCACCGGGGTCGCGGCGCTGATGTCGCCGGGCTTCACGGTCGGCCAGCCGTTGCCGATGGGCTATGACGTTTACAACGTGCCGTACGCCTATCGCGCGACCTACTACGACACGCCGAACGCCTGGTACCGCTACAACAACGGCTACATCTACCAGGTCGACCCGACGACCATGCTCGTCTCGGCGATCGTCGCGTCGGTCCTCACCTGAGCGGGACCATGAATTTGGTTGAATGATGGATCGCGGATGGCCCGGCACGCGTTGCCGGGCCATTCCGTATGCAGAACAAAAAAGGAGGACGCATGAAAACGCATGCACTCGCGCTCGGCATGGCCGCAGTCGCACTGACCGTCACCGCCTGCAACAAGGGCGGTTCGACCGTCACCAACACCGGGCAGACTCCCCAGGCACAGAAAGCGGCCGGCACCAAGACGATCGCCGCGGGCCTTCCGGGAACCGGCAAGTTCATCGCCGCGGCGAAGACCGCCGGCCTCGACAAGACGCTCGCCGGCCCCGGCCCTTACACCGTCTTCGTTCCCGATGACTCGGCGTTCGACAAAGCGCCGGCCGGAACCTTCGACGCCAATCCCGCCAACCGCGCTCGGCTGACCGGGGTGATCACCAACCTCATCCTGCCGGGCACGGTGATGGTCGCCGACATCGACAAGGCGATCGACAAGGGCAAGGGCAAGGCGCCGCTGGCCACGATGGGCGGCGAAACGCTCACCGCGAGCAAGGAGGGCGGCAAGACCGTCTTGACCGACGCCAAGGGCGACAAGGCGACGATCACCCAGGGCGACGAGCAGTACACCAACGGCGTCGTCCACCACGTCGACGGCGTTCTTCTGCCGAGCAAGGGCGCTGCCGCGAACGCGCCTGTGGTCGGCAAAAAAATCGGCAAGTAAGCGCTGCTCATCATCCCCACTTCCGTGCGCGCAACGGCTCGCTATAACCGTGCCGTTACGCGGCGGATGATGGGGCCTGAGCGACATGAAAGCGACGATTGAGCGGGCGACACTTCTCAAAAGCCTGGGCCACGTCCAGTCGGTCG
>DATDDW010000036.1:0-2344 GCA_036523615.1 Sphingomicrobium sp. | reverse complement strand
CCAGCAGGCTGCCGGCGAAGTGGCGCGCGGCGACCTCGACAATCAGTTCCCGTTGGTCATTTGGCAGACCGGGTCGGGCACCCAGTCGAACATGAACGCCAATGAGGTGATCGCCGGCCGCGCCAACGAAATCCTGACCGGCAAGCGGGGCGGCAAGGACCCGGTCCACCCCAACGACCATGTCAACAAGAGCCAGTCGTCGAACGACAGCTTCCCGACCGCGATGCACATCGCCACGGCGCGCGCGCTCCATCTGCGGCTGCTTCCGGCGCTGAGGCACATGCACGCGCGGCTCGCGGACCAGGCGCGGACCTGGGACCGGATCATCAAGATCGGCCGCACCCATTTGCAGGACGCGACTCCGCTGACCCTGGGCCAGGAATTTTCCGGCTATGCGGCGCAGGTCGCGGATTGCATCGAGCGGGTCGAGGGCGTGCTTCCGCGGATCATGCGGCTCGCCCAGGGCGGCACCGCGGTGGGCACCGGCCTCAACGCGCCCAAGGGCTTCGGCGAGGACTTTGCGGCGGAGGTGTCGAACCTCACCCGGCTGAAATTCACCTCGGCGCCGAACAAGTTCGCCGAGCTCGCCGCGCACGACACGATGGTCGAGGTGTCGGGCGTGCTGAACACAATCGCGGTCGCGGTGACCAAGATCGCGAACGACCTGCGGCTGCTCGGTTCCGGGCCGCGCGCGGGGATCGGCGAATTGAAGCTGCCCGAGAACGAGCCGGGAAGCTCGATCATGCCGGGCAAGGTCAACCCGACCCAGGCCGAGATGCTGACCATGGTCGCCGCCCAGGTCATCGGCAATCACCTCGCCGTCACCGTCGGGGGGCTGCAGGGGCACCTCGAGCTGAACGTGTTCAAGCCGCTCATCGGGGCCAATGTGATCCGCTCGATCGACCTCCTGTCGATCGGCATGGAAAGCTTCACCACGCGCATGCTCGACGGCGCCGAGCCCGACGAGAAGCGAATCGCCGAGCTGATGAACCGGTCGCTGATGCTGGTCACCGCGCTCGCGCCCGAGATCGGCTACGACAATGCCGCGGCGATCGCCAAGCACGCGCACAAGACCGGCAAGACGCTCAAGGAAGCGGGCATCGAGCTCGGGCTGGTCGACGAAGCGACGTTCGACCGGGTGGTCAGGGCCGAGGAGATGGTCGGGAAATGACCAGGATCGCTGTCGCCGCCGGAGCGCTGGCGCTCGCCGCCTGTGCGAGCAATGCGCCGCAGCCGCCGCGGCGCGCCTACCTTCCCGCGAGCCAGCAGGCGGCGGTTAGCGCGGCGACCTATGTCGCTCAGGGGGCGTCGATCGACTTGTTCGTAATCCGCTCGTCGGAACTGGCGCTGGTGCGCTCGCCCGACGCCGCTGTGCGCGACGTCGCCGCGCGCTTCATCGCCGACCACCAGGGGACCGCCGCGCAGCTGTCGCTCGCCGGCCGGCGGCTCGACCTCCTGCCCGGCGCGAACATGCTGCCGCAGCACCAGGCGATGTACGACGAGCTGGCGGCAAGCTCGAACTTCTCGGCGACGTACAAGCGCCAGCAGCTGGCGATCCACGGCGCGGCGCTGCGGCTGCACGGCGATTATTCGGTGATCGGCGGAAGCGCGACGCTGCGCCCGGTCGCGGCCAATGCCGCCGCCGTCGAGCGGCGCCATTTGGCGATGCTTGGCCAGCTCCGGCCCTAAAGGCCGAAGTTCAGCCGAACGCCGATATTGTCGATCCCGGGGTTTTGCCGGCCGAACAATTGCGCGTGACTCATGTGCACCCAGCTCGCCTCGACGCTCGCCCGGGAGCTCAGTGCGAAGCCGATCCCGACCTCGGGCTCGAACAGGATTCGGCTGCCGAAATCGATCTTGCCGTTGGTGGGGTCCTCGAACTTCTTGGCCGAACCGGTGTGGATCGCGAGCCCCACCCCGGGCCGGATGTAAACCCGGTTGCCGAACTTGGCCGAGAGGCCGGCCGCGGCGTAGCTGGTGTCGCCCGCGGTATTGAGCGCTCCGAAAACATAGGGCTGGAGCGGGGTGCGGCCGATCGATCCGCCACGCCAGCCGAGCTGGACGTCGACGCCGCTCTCGGGCGAGCCCTTGGTGATCGGCGTGTTGACCCCATGGGCATATACGCCGCCGAACAGCTCCCCCGCCTGGACCGGCGCGGGCACGACGAGGAGCGCGAGTGCGCTCGAAAATACGGCAGTCGCCCTCAAGCTTCTTCTCCACTGGCAGGAGCGCCAACAATGCTTGGCGCGGACTTTGGTGCCCTAGCCGCCCGACTGCCAGGCCCGCAGCGCCTCGTCGGGCCATAACAGCATCCAGACGTTGAGCGTCAGATTGTCGCGGATGA
>DATDDW010000035.1:0-3051 GCA_036523615.1 Sphingomicrobium sp. | reverse complement strand
GCCGCGTCGAGGTCGTTGAACTCCACGACTGTGAAGCCCGTCAGCAGCGGGGCGAAGCCGTCGCGCAGCTTGGCCTGATCGGTCGCGCTGATCGTCGCCATCGTCCGCCCGTGGAAGGCGTTGGAGAAGGTGATGAGGTTGTGCTTCTCCGGCCGGCCCTTGGCGAAATGGTAGCGGCGCGCCGTCTTGATCGAGCATTCGACCGCTTCCGCGCCCGAATTGGTGAAGAACACCGTGTCGGCGAAGGTGAGGTCGACGAGGCGCTGCGCGAACGCCTCGCCCTGCGGGCTGCCGTAGAGGTTCGACACGTGCATCAGCGTCGCCGCCTGCTCCTGGATCTTCTTCGTCAGGTATGGATGGCCGTGGCCGAGCAGGTTGACCGCAATCCCCGCGGCGAAATCGAGGTACCGCTCGCCGTCCTCTCCGAAGAGATAGACTCCCTCGCCCCGCACCGGCCGGACCGGCGAGCGCGGGTAAACGGGCATGAGCGGCGTGATGGCCATCGTCATTCAGCTCCTCTGCGCGGATGGCGCGGCCTATAGCCAGCCAAGCCCAAAAAAGGAAAGGCGCGAGAGGTTCTCCTCCCGCGCCTCCTCTTCGCGCAACGATGTGCGATTAGTAGCGGCGGTAACCGGGCCGGTTGTTCCAGTCGGTCGCCTCGCGCTGGACGCGGTATTCAAGCCGGCGGATGCCATTCTCCAGCCCGCGCGCCTCGCCTGGCTGAATGCCATTGCGCGACGCGAAGTAAATTCGCCGCTGAAGATTGGCCGCCTGCACGTCGAGCGAGCGAGCCTCGCGGAACGAGAGGATGCGGCGCGCCTCCATCGCGCGGATGTCGGCACGGATGCGCTGCACGCGCGCCTCCATCGCCGCCGCGAAGCGATGGCCTTGGAAGCCATAGCCGAAATTGTACGGCTGATAGCGATAGACCGGCGGCGCCCACTGCGCCGAAGCCGGGGCGGCGACCGTCAGTGCCGAGGCGGCCGCCACGATCGGAATGAGCAACTTACGCATATTGGCTCTCCTTTGCTGAGCAATTGTCCCCCATTTCGCACAAGGGACGTGTGGCGGCGCTGAATGTGCGTTTTAGCTCCAGTTCAAGTTGAGCGGCGCATCCAGCTCAAAGAAAAAGGCGCCGCGGAGAAATCCGCAGCGCCTTTCTTGAGCGACGATCCAGACCTAGCGACGATCGTGATCGTCGCGGTCGCGGTCGCGGTTCCAGTCATGGTCGCGATCGTTGCGGTCGCGGTCGCCATAATAGCCGTTGTGGCCGTTATAGCCGTTGTAGCCGTAGCCATAGCCGCCGTAGCGACCCTGCTGGGCGACCGCATAGCGCACGCGCTGCTCGAGGTTGGCGATGCGCACCTCGATGTCGCGCGTCTCATAGGGGTTGAGCCCGTAACGCGCGGCGGCGTGCAGCCGGTTCTCGAGCCGGTCGGCCTCGCGCCGCAGCCGGTCGGCGCTGTGGTCGCGGATCACGTCGCGCCGGTCGAGGTAGCGGATCTGGTCCTCGATCCGGTCGATCCGCGCCTGCAGCGCGCGCACCTGGCCGAAATTGTTGTAGCCATAGCCATTGCCATAGCCATTGTAGCCGTAGCCGTACTGGGGCTGCGGGTAATATTGGGCGCTGGCCGGAGCGGCGACAGCGAGAGCCGCGCCTGCGGCAGCAAGGGAAAGAAGCATCTTACGCATAACGGCTCTCCTTCATGTGAGCGGTTGATGCGTGAATGTGCGCCGATTCGCTTGATGCAGGACTGAACGCCGCCGTTATCCGCGGTTCAACTTCGTTTACGTTGCGAAATGTGCGGTTCAGCCGAGCTCGAGCCCGCGCAGGGGCGACCGGCCGGCCGAGCTGAACAGCGCGACAACGAAAGCGAAGGCGAGCAGCAACACGGCGAGGCCAGGCGCGGAATATTGCGTGAACCACTCGCCGACGGGCGTCGCATGGCCGAGGGTCCACACCGCCGCGGCCACGGCCAGCAACGCGGCAAGCTGAGTCGCCAGGCTGGCGAGCAGCGCCCGCCGTTCGCGCGCGAGGCCCTCCTCGAGCAGGATCCGCGCCTGCACGCCGGCGACGAACTTGCGGTCGGCGACGCGTTCGGGCGGCGCCAGCGAGTCGGCAAGGAAGCGGTCGAACGCGTCAGCCATGATCGGCTCCTTCCCACATCGCGCGGCACTTGGCCTTGGCCCGCGCGACGGTCGATTTGAGCGTGCCCAGCGGCAGCGCAAGCAGCTCGGCCGCCTCTGCTTGGGTCCAGCCGTGGCCTTCGCACAGCGCCAGCGCGGCGCGCTCGCTCTCGCTCAGCCGCGCAAGCATGTCGTCGATCTCGAGCGACGCCGGTTGATGGCTCTCCTGCTCGACCGCCTCGGGCGTTCGTTCACGGCGCAGCCGGTCGATGCGGCAGCGCCAGGCGATCCGCGTGAGCCAGGTCGAATAGCGCGCTCGCCCGTCATATTGCGCCGCCGCCCGCCACGCTTTGAAGAACGCATCCTGAGCGACGTCGTCGGCGACGTCGGCTCCGACGGTGCGGACGAGGAAGCTGCGCAGCGGCCGCTCATATTTCTCGACCAGCATCGCAAAGGCGGCACTGTCGCCGCCCGCCGCGCGGCGCGACAGCGCAAGGTCTTCGTCATTCTGCCCCTTCACGCCGCTTCGCCCGCTCGGCGGCGCGGAAACGCAGCCACAATGCGCCGCCGACGAGCAGCGGGAACAGCGCCGCGCCCACGGCAAAGCGGACGATCCCGGGATCGTCGATCGCGATGATCGGGCCGCCGATCATCGCCAGCCCGATGGCGACGAGGATGATCGCCAGTTTCTCATCCCCGCGACCGGAGCTTTCGCGCCGCGCGGTGAGCTTCTCAAGCAGGCCCTCGGCGAGCTCTGGATTGGTCTCGAGCGCTTTGCGCAGCGTCCGGTGCGTGACGATTGTCGCAAATAGGCGGACGACGGCGATGAACCCGAGCACCAGCCCGGCGGCAATCGCGATGGTCGCGATCATTTCACTCCACGGCATGTCAAAACTCCTTGTTATCCGGAGCTTAGACGGTCGC
>DATDDW010000034.1:0-2853 GCA_036523615.1 Sphingomicrobium sp. | reverse complement strand
GGCGGGCTCGTCGAGACCGCCGACCGGATGCAGATCTACAAGTACGTCGTGCACATGGTCGCCCACGCCTACGGCAAGACGGCGACCTTCATGCCCAAGCCGATCGCCAAAGATAACGGCAGCGGCATGCACACCCACATGTCGATCTGGAAGGGCAGCAAGCCTTTGTTCGCCGGCAACGGCTACGCGGGCCTCTCAGAAACCGCGCTCTATTTCATCGGGGGCGTCATCAAGCACGCGCGGGCGCTGAACGCGTTCACCAACCCGACGACCAACAGCTACAAAAGGCTGGTGCCCGGTTTCGAAGCGCCGGTGCTGCTCGCTTATTCGAGCCGCAACCGCTCGGCTTCGTGCCGCATTCCCTACGGCGCCGGCGAAAAAGCCAAGCGAGTCGAGTTCCGCTTCCCCGACGCGCTGGCCAATCCCTACCTCGCTTATTCGGCCCTGCTGATGGCCGGGCTCGACGGCATCCAGAACCGGATGCATCCCGGCGATCCTATGGACAAGAATCTCTATGACCTGCCGCCGCAGGAGCTAGTCAACGTGCCGACCGTCTGCGGCTCGCTGCGCGAGGCGCTGGTCAGCCTCGACAACGACCGCGCGTTCCTCACGCGCGGCGACGTCTTCAGCGACGACCAGATCGACGCTTACATGGAGCTCAAATGGGAGGAAGTGATGCGCTGGGAGACCACGCCCAGCCCGGTTGAATTCGACCTGTATTATTCCGCTTAATTTTGCGATAACATACTCCTTTCGGGACGCCGGTGGAGGGAAACCCTCCCACCTTCCCTTTTCTCTCCACCGGCATCATCGTCCCGCTCCTCCCACCGAAATGCACGATTCCGTAACCACGTCGCGCGCATGATCGCGCGCAGCGGTCACGGAGCGCGACGATGAACATCAGGTCGAAGGTTTTCGGCGGCGCCAGCACGCCCGAGGATCCAATCCTGCACGGCAAGAAGCCCAAAGGCGTCAAGGCCGACGCGCTCGACAGCATTCCCGTCACCCGCGAGGAAATCCGCACCGTCAATGCGCGCTTCGACGACCGCCACCGGCTGGTTCAGGAGCAGGCCCGAGTCACCCGCGACGGCGCGAGCCACGAGGTCTCGCTGATCAACGTTTCGGGCGGCGGGGCGATGGTCACCGGCGATCTCGAGCTGCTGCTGTGGGACAAGGTCGAGCTGAACCTCGGCGAAGACGGCACGATCGAGTGTGCCGTGCGCTGGATTCGCGGCGACCGCTTCGGCCTCGAGTTCGCGCATGAGACCCGCATCGACTGCGGTGCCGACGAGCAAGCCGCGATCCTGCGCGAAGTCATCCGCCGCAGCTTTCCCGATGCCGAGTTCGAGGCGACCGAGACTGCCGCGCCGCAGCACGACGGGCCCGAAAGTCGCGGCGAGCGCCGCCACCCCTTGGTGTGGTCGGGGCTGCTCCATCATGATTACCAGAGCACCAACGTCCGCTTGCGCAACATTTCGCCGACCGGCGCGATGATCGAGTGCGGCGCGCCGCTGAGCATTGGCTCCGAACCTTTGCTCGAGCTTGGCGAGGCGCTGTCCGTCTCGGCAACGGTCGCATGGGTCGTCGGTGACCAGGCCGGGCTTCGCTTCCACACCCCGTTCAACCTCTACGACCTCGCCAAGTCGCGCCCCGAAGTCACCCCGACCAACTGGCAGCCGCCGGCCTATTTGGGCGCGGCCGCGGGCGCCGATTCGCCGTGGGACGAGCAATGGCAGCGCATGTCGCTCAGCGAGCTCAAGCAGGAGCTCGAAGGCTTCCTCAAGCGCTAGGCGCTGCTTCCCGCGCATAAATCACGCCGACATTGTCGGTGGCGACCTTGCGCCAGCCCGGTGAGTGCTCGATCAGCGCAATCAGCCGCGTGTCGTGCTTGGGCAGGATGGCCCAGCGGATGTCCCAGCGCTGCACCGCATCGGCGAACGCGGCCGAATCGCCGCTGCGGACACGCGCATAGCCGAGCACCAGCTCGTCGCCGTACATGTCCCCCCGCCCGTCGATGTACGGGCGGATGCCCGAGAGGATCAGCGGCCCGCCCATCGAATAGCCGTTGAGCACATGCTGAGCGCGAAGCTGCGGCGGAACCGCAGCGATCAGCTTCCACGGATTGGCATCGTTGTCGGGCGGCGACAGCGGCATCACGGCGCGCACCACAACGAGCAGCGTCGCGCCGGCCGCGGCGACGCGCATCGCGTGACGCTCGGCAGTCGCACGCAACGGCTCGCCGGCGGAACGGAAACCCTGTGGCAGGACCATCGCCGCGACGATCGCCAGCACTGCCTGGTGCCGCACCTGGAGCAGCGCCAGCGCGAGCAAAGCGCCGAGCAGCAGCCACCGCACTGGGTGCAGCCGCGGCCGCTTCCACGCGATCAGCGCCAGCACCAGCGCGAGCACGCCGAACGAGAAAGGCGTCACCGCCGGGTTCGACGGCTTCCACTCGTCGATCAGCGGGAGCATCGCGAGATGGGTGAAGCGCAGCGGCTGAAGCACGCCGGCGAGGCCGTTGCCGTTGATCAAGACGGCGATGACGCAAGCGATGCCGAACACCAGCCACTGGCGCAGCGCGCGCGCCCGGTCCGGCGAGGCGACCAGGGCCTCAAGCCCGAACGCACCGGCAATCGCGAGGCCGAAGACGAAGCCGCCGTGAAGATTCGCCCACACGCTCATGATCAGCGCCGCGGCGAGCGGCGGCGCTCGGTCCTGCTCGCGGGCGCGAAGCATCAGCCATGTCCACAGCGCGAGCAGCGGCCAGCTCAGCACGTGCGGGCGGGCGAGCAGCATCGGCACCAGCACGAAGTCCATCGCCACGACCGGCAGAAGCGCCGAGCGGAGGAAGCG
>DATDDW010000033.1:0-3332 GCA_036523615.1 Sphingomicrobium sp. | reverse complement strand
TCGCGAAAAATCAGGGCTTCGCCGGCGCCTTCGGAATGGGCTAGGAATGGTTAACATGTCAATAAGAAGGCTGCCGCCCGAGCTGATCAATCGAATCGCTGCGGGCGAGGTGGTCGAACGGCCGGCAAGCGCGCTCAAGGAGCTCATCGAAAACGCGCTCGATGCCGGGGCAAGCGAAATCGCGATCCGCCTCCATGCCGGGGGCCTCGAGCTGATCGAGGTCAGCGATAATGGCTGCGGGATGCACCCCGAAGAAATGCGCGTCGCGCTCGAGCGGCACGCGACCTCGAAGCTGCCCGATGACGCGATCGACCGGATCACCAGCCTCGGCTTTCGCGGGGAAGCGCTGCCGTCGATCGCCAGCGTCGCCCGGCTGACGCTCGAAAGCCGCGTGGCCGGGGCCGACGGCTGGCGAATCGAGGTCGACCATGGTGCCGAAGCGGATGAGGGGCCGGCAGCGCTGCCGCCCGGCACCCGGGTCAAGGTCGAAGGCCTGTTCGACAAGGTGCCGGCGCGGCGCAAGTTCCTGCGCAGCCCGCGCGCCGAATATGCCGCCTGCCTCGATGCGGTGAAGCGCTTGGCGATGGCGCGCAGCGACGTTGGCTTCACGCTCGACCATGACGGCCGGCGGATCCTGACGCTCCAACCCGCGCCGCCGCCGATGCGCGTCGCCGAGCTGTTGAGCCACGAGCTCGACCGCCACGGAGTCGGGATCGACTGCGGCCGCGACGGCCTGCGCCTCACCGGCGTGATCAGCCTGCCGACCTTCAACCGCGGCATGGCCGACCAGCAGTTCCTGTTCGTCAATTCGCGGCCGGTGAAGGACCGGCTGCTGGTCGGCGCGCTGCGCGCCGCCTATCGCGATCTCATTGCCCGCGACCGCCATCCGATCGCGGCCTTGTTCCTCGACGTGCCGCTCGATGAGGTCGATGTGAACGTGCACCCGGCGAAGACCGAGGTGCGCTTTCGCGATCCCGCCGCAGTGCGTGGGCTGATCGTCGGCGGGCTCAGGCGCGCGCTCGACGAGGAGAGCGGGCGCAGCGCCGCGCGCGAGCAGGCCGCCGCGCCGGTGATGTGGACCACGAGTGCGACATACGACGAAGCACTTACCCGTCACCCCCGCCCACGCGGGGGTCCCGCTGCCTTACAAGAGAGCGGGATTCCTGCTTTCGCGGGAATGACGGCACTCAGAGAGGAGCAAAGGCTTTTCGAAGCCGCGCCGGTCGCCCGTGCAGAGCCGGCGGTCGAGCCGGTGCCTTCGTTCCCCCTCGGAGTCGCCCGCGGCCAGGTCGCGGCGACCTACATCGTCGCCGAAGCCGAGGACGGCCTCGTGATCGTCGACCAGCATGCCGCGCACGAGCGGCTGGTGCTCGAGCGAATGCGCGCCGCGCGCGAAGGCGGCGCGGTCGCTCGCCAGGCCTTGCTCATCCCCGAGGTCGTCGAGCTCGACGAGCCCGATTGCGACCGCTTGGAGGCCGCCGCGGAGGAGCTCGCCCAAATGGGCCTGGACCTCGAGCGCTTCGGCCCGACCGCGATTCTGGTCCGCGCCGTCCCCGCCGCACTCGGCAAGACCGATGCCGCGCGGCTTCTCGCTGATCTCGCCGCCGAGATCGCTGAGCTCGGCGGCCCTTTGAGCCTGCGCGACAAGCTCGACCATGTCGCGGCGACGATCGCCTGCCACGGCTCGGTGCGCGCGGGGCGAATCCTCTCGGTTGCAGAAATGAATGCGCTGCTGCGCGAGATGGAGGTCACGCCGCGCTCGGGCCAGTGCAACCACGGAAGGCCGACGTGGGTGAAGCTCGGTCACGGGGAGATCGAAAAATTGTTCGGGCGGAAGTAGGCCCGGCCCGATGCTTTATCTGATCGTATTTCTCGGCGCCGGGATTGGCGGCGCGCTGCGCCACGGAGTCAATGTCGGTGCGGCCAGGCTGTTCGGCTTCGGGTTTCCCTACGGCACGCTGATCGTGAACGTCGTCGGCTCGTTCGTCATGGGCCTGTTCGCCGGCTATTTTGCTTTCCGCCCCGGTATCGACCAGCATTTGCGCCTGTTCCTGACGACTGGGATCCTCGGCGGCTTCACCACCTTCTCCGCCTTCTCGCTCGATACCGCGCTGCTGGTCGAGCGCCACGCCTACGGCGCTGCGGCAGGTTACGCGATCGGCTCGGTCGCCGCTTCGGTCTCGGCCTTGTTCTTCGGTCTGGCGCTGTTCAGGAGCCCGGGACACCTGCCGTAAGTTTGGCAAGCCGCCGATAGGTCTGCTCGAGGAGGCTGTTCCGTTCCTGCTCGCGCGTCGCCTCGAGCCGGGCATAGCCGCTGCGTTCTTCCTCGCTGAGCGTCTCGGCGAAGCGGCCCGCGCGGACCTCCTTGAGCACTTCGGCCATCCGCTCGCGCACCGACGCGTCGATGATCCGGCGGCCGCCGAGCAGACTGCCGAGCTCGGCGGTGTTGGAGATCACCTCCTTCATTCCCGCGATCCCGCGCGCTTCGATCAGCTCCGCGATCAGGTGCAGCTCGCCGACGCATTCGAGATAGGCGACCTCGGGCGCGACGCCGCCCGCGACCAAAGTCTCGAACCCGGCGACCAGCAGCTCGGGCACGCCGCCCCACACCACCGCCTGCTCGTTGAACAGGTCGGCTTCCGCTTCCTCGGCGAAGCTCGACGCGATGAGCCCGGCGCGCGCGCAGCCTATCGCGCGTCCGTAGGCGAGCGCTATACCCCGCGCATTGCCGGTTGCATCCTGCTCGACCGCCCACAGGCCGATCATCCCCTTGCCCTGCTGGTAGAGCGAGCGAAGCGCGGTCCCCGGCCCCTTCGGCGCAACCATGAAGACATCGAGGTCGCCGCGCGGCTCGACGAAGCCGAACCGCACCGACAGGCCGTGGCTGAAGCCCAGCGCCGCGCCTCCCCGCAAGTTCGGCTCGATCTCCCGATAGAGCGCCCCGTGGATCTCGTCGGGCGCGAGCATCATCACCACGTCGGCGGAGCGGACCGCGTCCTCGACCAGCGCGGTCTCGAGCCCGGCGGCTTCGGCCTCGACCGTACTGCCCGAGCCGCCGCGCAGCCCGACGACGACGTCGATGCCGCTGTCGTGAAGGTTGAGCGACTGGGCGCGGCCCTGGTTGCCGAAGCCGAGGATCGCGACGCGCTTGCCGGCAAGCGGCGAAGGATCGATGTCGGCGTCCTTGAGGATTTCCACGGTCCGTTCGCCCTGAGCCTGTCGAAGGGCTGTCCTTCGTTCTCGCCCTTTGAAGAAAGGGGAGGGCTTCGACAAGCTCAGCCCGAACGGATCAGCTGGAGCGCGTCGTCCAGCCGATCGACATCGAGCGCTTC
>DATDDW010000032.1:0-2814 GCA_036523615.1 Sphingomicrobium sp. | reverse complement strand
ACCGCGCCATCCTCGATTACAATTGCTCGAATTTTTACGCGGTTTCGGCGGGAGTTCTGGCGGACCGGATTGCGGGGCGATAAGCAGGGCTTCCCACCAGCTTCAAACCGGGAATACAGTCCACATCATGCCGCGCACTTTCCTGCTTGCCGCCGCTGCTTCGCTCGTTCTTGCCAGCGCGTCTCCCGCCGCCGCCCCACAATTCGATACGCCGGCCAAGGTCGCCTATCTCTACGACCTCAATTCGGGCGCGGTGCTCTACGCCAAGAACGCCGACGCCCGCATGCCGCCCGCGTCGATGGCCAAGATGATGACCACCGAGGTCGCGTTCGAGCTGATCGACAAGGGCCAGCTGCCCTTGAACAAGATGTGCACGGTGCGGCCCGAGACCTGGCAGAAATGGCATGGGCCGGTAGCCGGATCGACCATGTTCCTGTCGCCCAATGAGCAGGTCAGCGTCGAGAACCTGCTTAAGGGCATCGTCACGCTGTCGGGCAATGACGCGTCGGTCGTGCTCGCCGAGTGCATCGCCGGCACCGAAGAGGCATTCGCCGGCCAAATGAACGCGCTGGCGCAGAGGATCGGCCTCACTGGGAGTCATTTCTGCAACGCCAACGGCTGGCCCGACAATGGCTGCACCTATGTGACCGCGCGCGACCTCGCGATGCTCGCCCGCTCCGAGATCGAGAAGCATTATGCGCTCTACAAGAAGTTCTATTCGCTCCCGAGCTTCACCTGGGGAAAGACGCTCGGTTCCAACCAGGACATCACTCAGCAGAACCGCAATCCGATCCTCGGCCACGTGCCCGGCGCCGACGGCCTCAAGACCGGGCACACCGATGAGGCGGGCTACGGCTTCACCGGCTCGGCCGAGCAGAACGGGCGGCGGCTGATCGAGGTGGTGGCCGGGCTCCCGAGCTGGAATGCGCGCGTCCAGGAGTCGACGCGGCTGATCCAGTGGGGCTTCGGCGCCTGGACCGACAAGCCGCTGTTCAGTAGCGGCGCCAAGGTCGGCACGGCGCAGGTGCAGATGGGCAGCAGCAGCCAGGTCGCGCTCGTCGCTCCGCATAACCTCGCCGTCAGCGTTCCCGCCGGCCTGTCTAGCGGCGGGGTGCAGATGAAGATCCGGTACGACGGCCCGCTGATGGCCCCGATCGCCAAGGGCCAGGAAGTCGCCCAGCTGGTGATCACCACCAGCGACACGCCGCCGCAGGTGGTCCCACTGGTCGCCGGCGATGACGTCGGCCGCGCCGGCTTCTTCACCCGCATCTGGCTCGGGCTGAAGTCGCTCATCGGGATGGCGTGAGCGAACGCGGAAAATTCATCAGCCTCGAAGGCGGGGAGGGGGTTGGCAAGTCGACCCAGGTCCGCGCACTCGCCGAGGCGCTGAAGCAGCGCCGCATCGACGTGCTCGTCACCCGCGAGCCGGGCGGAAGCGAAGGCGCTGAGAAGATCCGCGAATTGCTCCTGGCCGGCGCCGAGGACCAATGGGGATCCCACGCCGAAGCCTTGCTCTTCGCCGCCGCGCGGGCCGACCATGTCGCCAAGGTCATTCGTCCGGCGCTGGAGAAGGGCCGGTGGGTCATCTCCGACCGCTTTGCCGACAGCTCGCTCGCCTACCAGGGCGGCGCCGGCGGCCTTGGCATCGAGACGGTGCGCCAGATCAACGCCTTCGCCATCGATGGCTGGTTCCCGGACCGGACCCTGGTGCTGACCCTCGACGACGGCAGCGAGCGAGCCAAGGCGCGCGACGGCGGCAGCAGCGATCGCATCGGCGGCCGCAGCGACGATTATCATCACAAGGTCGAGCTCGCCTTCCGCCTGATTGCTGCTGAAGAGCCGGAGCGAGTGAAGCTGATCGATGCTTCGGGATCGCAGCATGAGGTGACGCAGCGCCTGCTCGACGCAATCGCGGACCTGCTGCCGTGATTGTCGGCCAGGATAAAGCGGTCGAGCAGTTCGCCGCTGCGTGGGCGGGGCGGAAGCTGCACCATGCATGGCTGCTCGGCGGGCCGAAGGGTGTGGGCAAGGCGAGCTTCGCTCACGCCGCGGCGCGGCGGGTGCTCGCTGACGCCGCGGGCCCGCCGTTCGACCTGCCGAGGCTGGAGACGCCCGATGACCATCCGATCGTCAAGCTGGTCGAAGCCGGCAGCCACCCTGACATGCGCTGGCTCGAGCGGCTGCCGAAGGAGAAAGGCGAGGGGCTCGCCCGCAACATCAACGTCGGCCAGGTCCGCGCGCTTGGCGAGTTCCTGAGCCTGAGCGCGGCGCTGTCGCCGTGGCGGGTCGCAGTGATCGACACCGTCGACGATCTCGAAGCCTCGGGAGCCAACGCGCTGTTGAAGATGCTCGAGGAGCCGCCGCCCAACAGCCTCTTCTTCCTTGTCAGCCACGCGCCGGGCCGGCTGCTGCCGACGATACGTTCACGCTGCCGCAGGCTGGATTTCCAGAAGCTCGACGATGACGCCATGACGTCAATCCTGACCGAGCACGCGCCGGGCCTGAGCGCGGCCGAGCGTCAGAGCATCATCAGCATGTCATTCGGCTCGGCGGGGAGGGCGCTGGCCTTCGCCGAGCTTGGCCTGGCCAAGCTTGAGGATGCCGCGCTCACCATCCTTCGCCAGGGCGACCCGACGAATGCCCGCCGGTCCGATCTCGCGACGGAGCTCGGCAAGAAAGGCGCGGCCGATCGCTATGCCGCCTTCCTCGACCTTGCGCCGTCGCTGATCGCGCGCGAGGCCCGGGCGCTCGACGGTCCGTCGCAGGAGCGGGCACTTGACGCTTACGCCAAGGCCCGCGAGCTGGCGATGATCG
>DATDDW010000031.1:0-8754 GCA_036523615.1 Sphingomicrobium sp. | reverse complement strand
TAAAGGCCGCTGAATAGAGAGTCTTCTTCATCATCATACCCCCGATGGAGAATGGAAGACGACTCGGATTGTACTATTTTCAATCTTCGAAAACACATGAACATTGCGCCAGTTAAATACGGATGCGGCGAACTGGACGCGCGGCGGCGATTGGCAGGAATGGGTGGAAAACAGACATAAGCTCCCAAGAAACGATGCACTTTGCGCTCAGAGCGCGCCGCAGGACCTCAGCGAGGTCACCGGATCGATCAGCCTGACGTTGTGCAGCAGCGCGGCATATTCTTCGGCGAGCTGCTGGTGCGCACGGCGCGCCGCGACGTTGCGCGCGCTTTTTGCCGCGGCCCGCTCCTGCGCCTCGCGCCGGCGGAAATATTCGCGTTGTTCGTAGGTCACCCTTGAGCCCTCCCGCTTCCTGGGCTCGCCTTACCAGCGCAGTTTTGCGCCCGAATGGCGCGGGAATGTCGGCTGTGTGACAGTCCGGACTACTTCGCCTGGTCGAGCGAATAGCCCTCCGAGCGCACGGTGCGCAGCAGATCTGGACCCGGACCGAGGGCGACGCGCACCCGGCGCACCAGCACGTCGACGGTGCGCAGCTCGATCTCCTCGTTGTGCGGCCAGACGATGTCGAGCAGCTGCTGGCGCGAAAAGACGCGTTCGGGATGGCGGAGGAAGTGTTGAAGCAAGCGATACTCGGTCGGACCGACATTCACCGGCTGGCCGTCGCGCCGGACGCGATGCGCCGCAGTGTCCATTTCGATCCCGCCGTAGCTCAGCTTCTCGCCGATCAGATTGGGCTGTGAGCGGCGCAGCAAGGCGTTGGCTCGGGCGACGAGCTCCTTGGGGCTGAACGGCTTGGCGACGAAGTCGTCGGCGCCGGTCTCCAGGCCGCGGACTCGGTCGTCCTCCTCGCCCCGCGCCGTGAGCATGATGACCGGTAGCTTGGCCGTGTGCGCCGAGCGGCGCAGCCGGCGGCAGACCTCGATTCCGCTGGTCCCCTCGATCATCCAGTCGAGCAGCACCAGGTCGGGCTTGATCTCGTCGATCAGGATGAGAGCCTCGTCGCCGTCGGTCGTCGTCGTGACGGTAAAGCCGGCCGAGCTGAAATGGTGCTTCAAGAGCTCGGCGATCGGCCGGTCGTCCTCGACGACGAGCAAGCGCTTGAGGCCGTTCTTGCCCATCCTCAGACGCCCGACTTGACCCGCTCGGCCATGTGCTCCCCGGTCGCGGCATAATAGACCATCTCGGCGATATTGGTCGCATGGTCGCCGACGCGCTCGAGGTTCTTGGCGACGAAGAGTAGGTGCGCGGACTGCCCGATATTGTGCGGGTTCTCCATCATGTGCGTGAGCAGCGTGCGGAAGATCGAGTCATAGAAGTCGTCAACCGCCTGGTCACGCTCGCAGACGCTCATCGCAGCGGCCGCATCACGTTCGACGAACGCATCGAGGACGTCGTGCACCATCGCGGTCGCGATCCGCGCCATCTCCGGAAGCAGCGACAAAGGCTCGATCTTGCCGACATTGTCGAGCAGCGGAACCCGCTTCGCGATATTCTTGGCATAGTCGCCGATGCGCTCCACGACGCCGGAGATCTTGAGCGCGGCGACGACGTCGCGCAGGTCGCCGGCCATCGGCGCTCGAAGCGCGATCAGCTGGACCGCGCGGCGCTCCGTTTCCACTTCAAGCGTGTCGAGCTTGGTGTCGTCGGCGACGACGCGTTCGGCGCCCTGCGCGTCGCGCTGGATCAGGCAGCGCATTGCCTCCTCGATCGCGTGCTCGGCGAGCCCCCCCATCTGGCTGATGAGCGCGCGCAGCCGCTCGATGTCCTCGTCGAACGCCTTGAGCGTATGCCCGCTTGCCTGCTGCTGCATCTTGTTGCTCCGATCAGCCATAGCGGCCGGTGATATAGTCCTGGGTGCGCTGCTCGCGCGGGTTGGTGAAGATCTCGCTGGTTTTGCCGTACTCGACCAGCTCGCCGAGGTGGAAGAAGGCGGTGCGCTGCGAGACGCGCGCCGCCTGCTGCATGTTATGGGTGACGATGGCGATCGCGTAACGGCCGCGAAGCTCGTGGATCAGCTCCTCGATCTTTGCCGTCGCGATCGGGTCGAGCGCCGAGCAAGGCTCGTCCATCAGGATCACCTCCGGGTCGACCGCGATCGCGCGGGCGATGCACAAGCGCTGCTGCTGGCCGCCGGAGAGCGCGGTGCCGCTTTCCTGCAGGCGGTCCTTGACCTCGTCCCACAGTCCCGCGCGCTTGAGCGAGCTCTCGACGATGCTGTCGAGCTCGGAACGCGAGCGCGACAGGCCGTGGATACGCGGCCCATAAGCGACATTCTCATAGATCGACTTGGGGAACGGGTTCGGCTTCTGAAACACCATGCCGACGCGGGCGCGCAGCTGCACCACGTCCATGTGCGCGCTGGTGATATCCTCGCCGTCGAGCTCGATGCAGCCGCTGACACGCGCCGACGCGATCGTGTCGTTCATCCGGTTGAGGCACCGCAGGAAGGTCGACTTGCCGCAGCCCGACGGACCGATGAAAGCCGTGACGCGATCGTCGTGGATGTTGATCGAAATGTCCTTCAGCGCCTGCTTGTCGCCGTAGAAGACGCTAACGTCCTTGGCCGACATCTTGGGCGCCCGCTGCACCGCCGGATCGGCGATGTCGCTGTTGACGTCGAGAGCGGCATCCAACGCGTGAATCGGACGCGCCCGCGGGTGGCCGTCACGCGCGAATGGCTCGGGAGCAGCCTCATCCGGCATGGACTCGTTTTGCTGCGCTTCCGCGGCGATTGCAGCCGAAGGCGTGGGCACCGGAGTCACCGGCGTAATCGGCATCTTTTCTTTCATGTCCATCACCAGCGGCGCTCGAAGCGGTTACGAAGATAGATCGCGAGGCCGTTCATGAGCAGCATGAACAGCAATAGGACGATGATCGCCGCGCTCGTCTTCTCGACGAAACCGCGGTCGACCTCGTCGGACCACAAGAAAATCTGGACCGGCAGCACGGTCGCGGGATCGGTGACTCCGCTCGGCGGCGCAGCGACAAAGGCGCGCATGCCGATCATCAGCAGCGGCGCGGTCTCGCCGAGCGCACGGGCGACGCCAATGATCGTGCCGGTAAGAATGCCCGGCAGCGCCAGCGGCAGCACGTGGTGGAACGTCACCTGCATCTTCGACGCGCCGACGCCAAGCGCGGCGTCGCGGATCGACGGCGGCACTGACTTGATCGCGTTGCGGCCGGCGATCACGATCACCGGGAAGGTCATCAGCGCCAGGGTCATCCCGCCAACCAGCGGGGCCGAGCGCGGCAGGTTCATAGTGTCGAGGAAAACGGCGAGGCCGAGCAGGCCGAAGATGATCGACGGCACCGCGGCAAGGTTGTTGATCGATACCTCGATCGCGTCGGTCCAGCGATTCCGCCGCGCGAATTCCTCGAGGTAAACCGCGGCGAGGACGCCGATCGGGAAGGCGAGCAGGATCGTCACCATGATCGTATAGAAGCTGCCCTTGAGCGCTCCCCAGACGCCAACGGCCGAAGGGTCGGTCGCGTCGGCACTCGTCAGGAACTGAAGGTTGAAGCTGCGGCGCAGCGCATGCTTCTCTTGCAATTCGCCGACCAGCTTCTCGCTCGCGGCGTCGCCGTCGGACTTCGCCGCAACGTCGATCTTGCTCGCCACCGGTAGCCACAATGTCGCGCTGCCGTTCAGCATCTCCGGCTTGGCGACGATCGCGTCGGTCAGCCGGTCGGCGGCGGCATCGCTGAACATGTCGGCCGCTGCCGGTCCATAAGCCGCCGCTGCAGCCTTGGAGATGGCGCCGCTGAGGTCGGCGCCGGCGACGTTCTGGCGCGCATCGGGTCCGTGCAGCGTCGCCGGGTCGATGAACAGGTCGGTCTTAGCGAAGTCGATCGGAAGCGGCGCTTCATACTGGCTGAAGCCGCCGATCCCGCGCGACGCCATCGTCCAGAGCAGGAAGGCGAGGAACAGGACCGAGAGGCAGATGGCTCCAAGCCCCAGCCCGCGAAAGATCATTTCCGAACGATAGCGCCGCCGCACGCGCCGGCGCATCGCTTCGGCGCTCCAGCGGTCGGGAGCCGCGCTGCTCATTCGTATTGCTCCCGGTAGCGCCGCACGATGTGCAGCGCGATGAGGTTCAAAAGCAGCGTAATTAGGAACAGCGCGAGCCCAAGCGCGAACGCGGCGAGCGTCTTGGGGCTGTTGAATTCCTGCTCGCCGGTCAGCAGGCCGACGATCTGCGTCGTGACGGTCGTCACGCTTTGGAACGGATTCAAGGTCAGGTTAGCCGCCAAGCCCGCGGCCATCACGACGATCATCGTCTCGCCGATTGCGCGGCTTACGGCGAGCAGGACTCCGCCCATCACCCCAGGCAGCGCCGCGGGCAGCAAAACCTTCCGGATCGTCTCCGACTTGGTCGCGCCCATGGCAAGGCTGCCGTCGCGCATCGACTGCGGCACGGCAGCGATCGAATCATCGGCCATCGAGCTCACGAACGGGATGATCATGATGCCCATCACCAAGCCGGCGGCGAGCGCGCTCTCGCTGCTCGCCGACGTAATGCCGATCGAAAGCCCGAAGTCACGCACCGCCGGAGCGACGGTCAGCGCGGCGAAATAGCCGTAAACGACGGTCGGAACGCCGGCGAGGATCTCGAGGATGGGCTTCAGCCAGGCGCGTACTCGGAACGGCGCATATTGGGTCAAATAGATCGCGCTCATCAGCCCGAGGGGAACGGCGACGATCATGGCGATGATCGCGCCGATGAAGAACGTGCCCCACAGCAGCGGGATCGAGCCGAACGCGCCCGACGAGCCCGCCTGGTCGGCGCGGATCGCCATCTGCGGGCTCCACTCGGTGCCGAACAGGAACGACGTCGCGGGATAGAGCCGGAAGAAGCGCAGGCTCTCGAACATCAGCGACAGAAGGATGCCGAGCGTCGTCAGGATGGCGATCAGAGACGCGCCGAACAGCACCACCATCAGCCACCGCTCGACGCCGGTGCGGGCGCGGAATTGAGCGCCCCTCCGCCGCAGCCCGAGCACCGCGGCCGCGCCGATCGCAACGGCGATCGCCACTGCGCCGCCCAGCAGGCCGTAACGCGACTCCTGTGCCTTGATCAGCGGCGCGATCGTCGACGACTGGGGGTTGAAGCCCTGCTGGCGCCCGCCGCGGGCAATTTCCTTGGCTTCCGAGAGGATCGACTCGCGCTGCATGCCGAATGTGGGCAGCGCCTTGCCTTCGGGACTCGACAGGACCGCCTGGTCGACCATCCGCGACTGCATCGGCGCCCACAACGCCAGGATCAGTAGCGCCGGGACCGCCGCCCACAGCGCTGCATAGGTCCCGTGATAGACGGGCAACGAATGGAGCCGCGTCGTCGCCCGGAGGCTGCGCGCGCGGCTAAAGCCCAGCCAGCCAACCGCTGCTGCGACCAGCGCGATGGCGACGAGGGCGTAGCCCAGGCTCATTGCGCTCGGCTCGCCCTTACTTCAGACCCGCCGGGTCGAGCGGCTTGAGCTCGCTCGCCTGCTGCGCCGCACTCGCCGCGTCGGCGCCGCCGAACGGCACGAGCCCCTTGCGCTCGAGCGCGCCGCCCTTGCCCCACAGCTTGGCATAGCTGGTGACGAAATCGCGCAGTTTGGGCTTGGCCTGCATGTGCTCGCCCTTGACGTAGATGTAGAGCTTGCGCGCGCCGGGGTACGACAGGTTGGCGATCGTATCCTCGGTCGGCGTAACGCCGGCGATCTGCACCGCGCGGATCTTGTCGGCGTTTTGCTCAAGATAGGAATAGCCAAGCACGCCGAGGGTGCCCGGGTCGCCGGCGACCTTTTGCACCAGCAGATTGTCGTTCTCCCCGGCTTCGACGTAGGCGCCGTCCTCGCGGATCTTGGTACAGATCTGCTTGTGCTGGTCCTCGTTGGTCTTAGCGAGCGCGGCCATCGCCGGATCGGTATCGCAGCCCTTCGTTAGATACAGGTCGGCGAGGCTGTCGCGCGTGCCCGAGGTCGGCGGCGGGCCGAGCACGTGGATCTTCAGCGGCGGTAGCGATGGGTTCACGTCGTGCCAGGTCTGCGCCTTATTCGGGCCCTTGCCGAACGGATTGGCGGCCAGCGCCTTGTAAATGTCGGCCTGGGTGAGGTTCAGCTGCGGCGCATTATTGGCTTCGATGATGGTGAGGCCGTCGATTCCGACTGGGACTTCGATGATCGTCTTCACCCCATTCTGCTGGCACGTCTCATATTCGCTTTTCTTGATCTGGCGCGACGCGTCTTCGAGGTCCGGGTACTGGTTGCCGACGCCCGCACACCACAATTTCATGCCGGCGCCCGTGCCCGTCGATTCGACCGTGACGTTGATCCCGGGGTTGGCCTTCATGAAGTCTTCCGCGACCGCCTTAGTGAACGGATAGACGGTCGAAGAGCCGACGATGCGGATGTCGCTGGTCGATCCGCCGGTCCCGCCCGAGTTATTGCCGCACGCCGCAGCCAACGCAGTGAGCGAAAGCGCGCAGAAAAGCTTCTTCATCGTGATCCTCTTTTGTCTACTACTTCACCGCCCTAGCGACCCGCTCTGACAGCTGTGTGACATGAATGTTACGGCCGTATGACAGCTCATCCATAGGCCGGCAGGCGGACCGTTACTCTCGTCCCCACCCCGACTTCGCTGTCGATGTCGAGGGCGCCTTTGTGGCGTTCGGTAATATGCTTGACGATGGCAAGGCCGAGACCGGTGCCGCCGCTGCCGCGGCTGCGCGCCTCGTCCACCCGGTAAAAGCGCTCGGTAAGCCGCGGCAGATGCTCTCGCGGGATGCCCGGACCGTGATCGCGGACGATGACCGTCACCCAGCGCTCGTCATATGTTGCGACGACGTCGATCGGGCTGCCCGAATGGTCACAGCCGTAGCGCACGGCGTTGGTCAGAAGATTGTCGAAGACTTGCTGAATCTGAGGCTCGTCGCCTTTTATCGGCGGTAGGTCGCCCGCCACCTCGAGATTTATCTCGCACTTGACGCCGTCGCGCAGGTGACCGGCGTTCGCCACGGCCGTCTTCAGCACCGAGCCGATGTTCACCGTGCCCGAGGGTTCGATGTATTTGTCCGCCTGAATCCGCGACAAGCTCATCAGGTCCTCGATCAGGCGGAGCATGCGCTGCGCTTCACCGCGAATGGTCTGGAAGAATTTTGCGCGGACCGCATCATCCATGCCCTCGTCGTCGGCCAGCGTTTCCGCGTAACCCAGGATTGTCGCCAGCGGGGTGCGCAGCTCGTGGCTGGCGTTGGCGACGAAATCGACGCGCATCTTTTCGGCAGAGACAGCTCCGGCGCGATCGATCATCCGGACAAAGGACGCGCCCTGGCCGAGGTCGCGCACCACCACGCGCCACGGGCGGCCGACCTGGCCGATGCCGGTCACGTCGACCTCGCCAGCCTTGCCGGTAAGGATGTGCGCAAGCGCGTCGGGGTGCCTGATCGCCAGCCTGACGTCGCGGCCCTCGATCGCCGCACCGAGGATGCCTTTGGCAGCCGAGTTGGCGAAGCTCACGCTCAAGCCCTCGACGATGAGCGCAGGCTCATCGAGCGCGTCGACTAAAGCGCGCATGGGGAGGCCGACGGGAGGCATGGCGGCGAGTTTAGCCGTTTGGCCGGGCCGCGCCACGCTCGGACTGTGACGCCCCCTCGCCTCGCCGGCGAGGGGGCTGCCTTTCGCGCTAAGGGGAGAGAGGAGCATCGAAAGGCCGTCACAAACTTGCGGAGGATCTTAGAAGTCGACCTGGGCGCGCATCCCGAACGTATCGACGCCGTACTTGCGCCGGTCCGGAGGACTGAGCGTTCCAATCGGGAACACACCAGGCGTCGTGGCGCTGGCCACGGTCGCGCGCGGGCCGCCCCGCACATCGAGGTGGCCGTACTGCGCCATGAAGCGGACCCAATCGACCGGGTTCCAGATGAGGCTCGCCTGAAGCGCCAGCTGCCGTCCGCCGTTGACGTAGAACGGCGGCGCCACGGTGGTGGAGCTCCCATCTACCCGGTCGCTGAGATTGACGTAGTCGACGCGGGCGTTGGCCTGGAGCGCGCCCCATCCGCCCTCATTCCACGGATGAAGGACCTTGGTACGGTCCCACTTGCCGCCCTTGTAGCCGCGGGTCTCCCCGGTGAAGTAATAGCCCAGCTCGGCATAGCCGCCCCAGAAGCTGGGATTGCCGTTGTAAGGCGTGCCCACCGCGGTGTCGTTCGTGCCAGGGTCGGCGTTCAGCGCCGCGAGCTGGGCGGCGTTATAGGCGTGCCGTACCCAGACCTTTTGCGCCTCGGCGGCGAAGTGCAGACTGTGGACAATCGCGCCGAGCTCGACGCCGACCACGTCATCGCCCTTGGACGCGATGGTCCCGGTATCGATGAGCCGCTGATCCGTCGTCTGCATCAGCGGCCGCGAGCGGAACTGCTGACCTAAGGCTTCACGCGTATTCTCGCGGTGCTGGAAGTTGGCGCCGACGTGGAGGCGCGTGCTGCCGAGCGTCGGCGAGAAGACGCCGCGGACCGATGCCTGCCAGCCGGTGTGCGTGAAGTTGGCGTTGTTGATCGGCTCGTTGAACAGGCCGGCCTGGAACGTCCACCGGTCGGTGGTCTTGTCGTTAGCGGTGAACGCCACGCCCAGCCGCCGATTGTAGTTGAACGCGTCGTGGATCGACGCACGCTCCATGAACGAGGTGAACTTGGAGCTCGTCATCGTCTCGAGACT
>DATDDW010000030.1:0-1820 GCA_036523615.1 Sphingomicrobium sp. | reverse complement strand
CGAAGGCGTGGCCGGGCGTGTCGGCGTGCATGCCTTTGCCGAGGGTGTTGAACGCTTCCGACATCGCGCGGCTGGAGTCCGAGATCAGCGGCGTCGTGATTCGGTACTGCTGCGCGGCCTGTTGGAGCTCGCTGGTCGAGTCGGGGGTGATCGAGACCAGCTGGATGCCGCGCTTGGCGAGCTGGTCGCCGACCTGCTGCAGCCCCTGGATCTGTTCGAAGCACGCCTGACACATCACTCCTTCGGAGAAGAAGAGCAGCGTCTTGTGCGCGTAGACCGACTTGTCGCTGATGGTCTGGCCGGTGAGCAGGTTCGTCTCCGAGAAGGAGGGGACGGTCGAGCCGACCGGTAGCCCGGCACCGGAGGAGACGCCCATTGCCATCGCGTGCGCCGCCTCGGATGAGTTCTTCTTGTTGAGCACGCCCGGCAGGACGAAGCTGGCTGCGACGAGGGCGACGACGCCGAGCGCGATCAGGCCTCCCTTCCAGCTGGCCCAGAAGCCGACGCGTGTTAGGCGCTTAGCTTTGATCGGCGGCGCGGATGCGCGTGCTTGCTGTCGGGCCGCCTTGGCCTTCTTGCCGCTCATCGGGTTCACTTCCTTTCCGTATGACCGCAAACAGGAAGCCGCCGACCAGCGCGAGCAGGATCGGCAGCGAGACGAGATTGGGGATGCCGTCGACGTAGGAGGAGGCGATGCGCATCCAGGAGCCCATCGCCCGCTGGAAGCCGGGCGCCGTGTCGGACTTGCCTGCGAGGGCGAGAGCGACGAAGAGGACGCCGAAGCCGGCGAAGATGACGACACCGGCCAGCTTGGCGATCCCGATCCGCTTGCTGTGTGCGCCGACGCGGAGCGTGATCTTCGGGTCGCGAACCTTCTTCTTCGCTCTGCCGTAGATGAGGGCGAGCGGGATCAGCGGCGCCATCATCCCGGCGACGTAGGCGATCCCGAGCAGCAGCCCGCCCGCGATCGTGCCGCTGGTCGCCGAGAGTGCGATCGCGCCGGCGAGCACCGGTGCGCAGCACGCGGTGGCGCCGCCGGAGAAGACGCCGAGCCCGAACACCGACAGGGTCGAGCCGGTCAGCTTCGGCTGCGGCACATTGACGGGCAGCATCGTTCCGCGCCAGAGCGCGATGGCGACGCCGATCATCATCAGCCCGCCGAGCGTGAACATCTGCGGGTGCCACTCGGACACGTAGGAGGCGAGCGCGGCCGCGCCGAGGGTGATCGGCAGCACGACCACCGATACGCCGGCGACGTAGACCGCCGTCAGGCGGGCGACACGGAAGCGGTGGCCGCCGCCGATCGCGGCTAGGTATGCGGGCATCATCACGCCGGCGCAGCACGGGGCGAAGAAGGCGACCATGCCCGCGGCGAAGGCGGCCGCCAACGAGCCCGCCAGCAATACATGACTCACCGGCCGAGCTCCCGGCGCAGCCGCTTCTCGGAGAAGCGGCCGTACGCGAGCAGGCGCTCGCCGTCCCAGAGCACCGGCAGGAACGCAAGCGGCACGCCCCGGGCGGCCAGCTCATGCGCTTCCGCGCTCTCGACCGAGATCTCGCGCGTCTCGATTCCGAGCCCGGCGAGCATCTCGCGGCCGTGCTCGCAGAGATGGCAGTCGCCCGAGGTAACGAGGGTGAGCGCGCCCATCGCGCTGATCGTCGACAGCGGCTGTGAAAGCGGTGTGAAGACGGCGCCGAATGCGGGGTTTCTACGGAGCCGCGAGTCCGCGAGAGACACGCGGGTTGGCGCGCACCGCGAAATTTCATGCGGTCTTCACATGTCCGGGAATACTTCCCCTGATGGACGTGAACAAGCGTGT
>DATDDW010000029.1:0-9603 GCA_036523615.1 Sphingomicrobium sp. | reverse complement strand
GCGGCGCGCTCGGCCAAGCGCTCGATCACCGCGCCGCCGAGATGTGTCTTCGACCAATCGAAATAGAGGCCCGCGACCTCGAAGCTCAGCCGGCTGAGGCGGTCGGGCTCGGCGGCGAACAGCTCGTCGAGCCGCTTGATCCCGCCCTGCTGTCGTTCGCCGGCCATCGCTCGCGCACATAATGGCGCAAGCGGCAATTGCCACCCTTGCCGCCCTCACTTGACCTTGGGCCGATGCGCCGAAACAAGCGGCGCCGATGCCCCGCTCCTACTCACGCCCGCGATCGCCGAAGAAGGAAAGCGGCTGGTCGACCGTTCGCTTTATCCTCAGCGTCGCGGTGATCGCCTGGGCGATCCGCAGCTTTCTCTTTGCCCCCTTCGACATCCCTTCGGGATCGATGCTGCCGACCTTGTACATCGGCGACTATCTGGTGGTGGCGAAATGGCCCTACGGCTATTCGCGCTACAGCTTCCCTTATGCCTTTCCGTCGTTCCCAGGGCGGATCTTCGCGCATCTGCCGCACCGCGGCGATGTCGTCGTGTTCCGCCACCCGACCGAGAAGGACGACCTGATCAAGCGCGTGATCGCCATTCCCGGCGACACCGTAGCGATGGACCATGGCGAGCTGATCCTCAACGGACAGCGCCTGCCGCGCGTCGACCTGCCGCCGTACGAGATGCCGATCAGCGCCAACAGCCCGTGCCGCGTCGTCTCGGGCGCCAGTCCGTCAGTCACCTCATCCGGCGACCGTTCCTATTGCGTCTACCCCGCGTACCGCGAGACCTTGCCTGGAGGCCCGAGTTACACCGTGCTCGATCAGGTCGAGAATGGCCCCGGCGATACCTTCCCGGCCACAACGGTCCCGCCTGCGCACGTGTTCATGCTCGGCGACAATCGCGACGACAGCCTCGACAGCCGCTTCCCCACCGCGATCGGCGGCGTCGGCATGGTCCCCATCGACCATCTGATCGGGCGCGCCCTCTTCACCTTCTGGTCGACGGACGGCAGCGCCTCTTACTGGAAGCCGTGGACCTGGTTCACCAGCCTTCGCGGCAGCCGCATCGGCAACGGCTACAGCGGAGACGCCGAGTGACCGGCGGCGTCGCCGAGTTCGTCCGCGCCAGGCTCGGTCACGAGCCGAAAGATGCGCGGCTCTTCGAGCTCGCGCTGACCCACAAGAGCACGGCCACTGGCCAGGATTATGAGCGGCTCGAGTTCCTCGGCGACCGTGTGCTCGGCCACATCATGGCCCGCGCTCTCTACGAGCGGCACCCGGACGAGCCGGAAGGCTATCTCTCGCGCCGCTACAATGTGCTCGTCGCGCGCGAGACCTGCGCCGAGGTCGGCCGCGAGCTCGGCGTTCCGCGGCTCATCCGGCTCGGCAAGCAGGCGCGCGAGGACCGAGCGAGCGAGAGCGAGAATGTCGTTGGCGACGTGGTGGAGGCGCTGATCGGGGCGCTGTTGCTCGACGGCGGGCTGGAGGCGGCGGAGCGATTCGTTCTCGCCGCATGGGGCCCACACCTCGTCGAGCAGCGTAAGGCCCCGCAACACCCCAAGTCGGCGCTGCAGGAGCTCGCCGCGGCCAAGGGCTGCAAGGCGCCGGCCTATGAGGTGGTGGCGCGAACCGGCGCCCACCACGCGCCCAAGTTCACCATCCGCGTCAGCGTGCCCAGGCTCGGCGAAGCCACGGCCGAGGGAACGAGCAAGCAGGAGGCGGAAACGGCTGCCGCGGCGGCGCTGTTGGACCAGCTCAAGTGACCACCCGCGCCGGCTTTGCCGCGGTGATCGGTGCCCCCAACGCCGGCAAGTCGACGCTGGTCAATGCGCTGGTGGGGCAGAAGGTCGCGATCGTGAGTCCCAGGGCGCAGACGACGCGTGCGCGGCTGATGGGCATCGCGATCCAGGGCGGCAGCCAGGTCCTGCTGGTCGACACGCCAGGAATCTTCGAGCCGCGGCGGCGCCTCGACCGGGCCATGGTCGCCGCGGCCTGGACCGGCGCGCACGATGCCGACCTGATCCTGCTGGTGATCGACTCCGCGGCCGGCGTTAGCGGCGAGGTCGAGCGGATCATCGCTTCGCTGGCCGAACGAGCGCACCCCCTCTTCGTCGCCCTGAACAAGATCGACCTCGTGAAGAAGCCCAAGCTGCTCGGCCTCGCGGCGGACCTGACGTCGCGGCTCAGCCCCGACAAGCTGTTCATGATCAGCGCCGCCCAAGGCGACGGTGTGCCCGACCTCAAGCAGGCGCTGGCCGATGCGATGCCCGAAGGGCCGTGGCTCTATCCGGAAGAGCAGGTGTCCGATGCCACCGACCGTTTGATCGCCGCCGAGCTCACGCGCGAGCAGATCGTCAACCAGCTCCACCAGGAGCTGCCCTATGCGACAGCCGTCGAAACCGAGACCTGGGAGGACAAAGGCGACGGCTCGACCGTGATCCGCCAGCAGATCCTGGTCGAGCGCGACAGCCAGAAAGCGATCGTCATCGGCAAGGGCGGGCGGCGGCTCAAGGAGATCGGTGCGGCCGCACGGGCCGAAATCGCCCAGCATCTCGGCCGGCCGGTGCACCTGTTCCTGCACGTGAAGGTCAATCCGAAGTGGGACGAGGACCGCTCGCTCTATCGCGAGATCGGGCTGGAGTGGGCCGACTAGGCGGCTCCTAGCACGTCATTGACCCACCGCGGCACGAGCTCGCCGGCGGGACCAATGCGGCTCTCTTCGAAGAAGATACTGCCGACGCTCGGCTCGAGGTTCGCCTCGAGCGTCTTGGCGCCGCAATGGCGCGCCGTCTGCACGTAGCCGGCCGCCGGATAGACGGCCCCCGACGTGCCGATCGACACGAAGAGGTCGCAGCGCTGCAGCGCCTCGTCGATCTCGTCCATCCGGTAAGGCATCTCGCCGAACCAGACGATGTCCGGCCGTACCCTACCCTCCGCGCCACAGAGCGGGCATTGAGTGTCGGTACTCATCGGCGCGGTCCACCGGAAGCGCTCGTCGCAGGCGAGGCACCATCCCTTGCGGTTCTCGCCGTGCATGTGGATCAGCCGCTTCGATCCCGCGCGTTCGTGCAGGTCGTCGACGTTCTGGGTGACCAACAGGAAGTCGCCCGGCCACTCCGCTTCCAGCCGGGCCAGCGCGTGGTGCGCGGCATTGGGCTCGACCTCGTCGAGCTGCTCGCGCCGCGCATTATAGAAGGCGTGGACCAGCGCCGGATCGCGCTCGAAAGCCTCCGGCGTCGCCACGTCCTCGACGCGGTGCCCTTCCCAGAGACCATTCTCGCCGCGGAAGGTCGCAAGACCGCTCTCGGCGGAAATGCCGGCTCCGGTAAGAACGACGATGTTGCGGATTTCTCGCCTCTCCATCCTCAGCCGCCTAAGCCGTTGATCCGCCTCCGTGAAGCTGGGGCAGGTTAAGGTGACATCGCTCGACGGCTGCTATAATTGTCGCTCCGCTCGGCTCACACGGGGGGGTGCGCCATCAAAAAGATTCTGCGTTCTCGTCTGCCGGAGCGCCTTGCCGGGCGTGTGCCGCCGCTGCTGGTCGAGATTGCCGTCGGCCTGCTGCTTGCGGTGCTCGCATTCGCATTGCGCGCGGCGCTCGCCCCCCTGCTTGGCGACATCGCGCCTTACACGTTCGTGTTTGTCGCCGTCACGCTCGCGGCAGTCGCCGCCGGATGGCGGAGCGGGCTGTTCGCACTCGTCTTTGGACAGACGCTCGTCTGGTTCGAGATCGTTGAGCCGCTTCGCAAATCCTCGGCGGAGAATGCGCACCCGGTGAGCGGGCTCATCGTCTCGTCCCTCTGCCAGCTGATCATTCTGACGATCATCACCCTCTATCAGCGTGAGGTGGCCAAGGGCACGGCAAGCCGCGAGCAGCGGATGGCCCTGCTCGATGAAGCGCTGAGGGAAATCGATCACCGCACGCGCAACAATTACCAGACGGTCATGGCGATGGTGGAGCTGCAGGCGCGCCGATCGAAGGATCGGGGCATTCAGGAGGCGCTCCGCCAGGTGGCCGACAGAATCCAGGCGATCGCCCATGCCTCGCAGCAGCTCGCGGTGCGCAGCGGCGACATCGATAACGTCCGGCTCAATACGCACCTCTGCGGCCTCGTCGAGCAAATCGAACGCGGCCTCTCGCGCGAAGAGATCCGCGTGGAATGCGAGGTCGACGACGTCACCGCAGGCGCCGACGCGGCGACCTCCATCTCGATCATCGTCAATGAGCTGGTGACGAACGCGATCAAGCACGCGTTCAACGGCGAGGGGTCAGGTCACGTCCGGGTCACCGGCAGATCGGGCGCCGAGTTCGAGCTGATCGTCGCCGACGACGGCGGCGGGATCAAACCCGGCCGCGCGGGCTCCGGTCTCGGCTCCAAGCTCGTCGAAAGCTTCGCCCGCCAGCTCGGCGCAACTCATCACGTCACCTCGTCGGATCGCGGGACCACGCACCGGCTGGTCATCCCTCGGCTCGGCTGACCCTTGGCCAAGGGCACAATCCGGGTCGGGGTGGGCGGCTGGACCTACGCGCCGTGGCGCGGAATCTTCTACCCCGACGACCTGCCGCAGAAGAAAGAGCTCGAATATGCGTCGCAGGCGCTGACCGCGATCGAGATCAACGCCACTTTCTACGGACGCCAGAAGCCGAAGAGCTGGGAAGCGTGGGAGAAGGTCGCTCCCGAGGGCTTTCAATTCGCGGTTAAGGGGTCGCGCTATTGCGTCATGAAGCCGAAGCTCGCCGAGACTAGCGAGGGTCTCGCGGGCTTCTTTGCCCAGGGATTTGCGGCCCTCGGCGACAAGCTCGGGCCGATTCTGTGGCAATTCACGCACTACCGCCGGTTCGATCCCGATGACATCGCCGCGTTCATCGATCTGCTGCCGGAGAAGCTCGACGGCATTGCCCTCCGCCACGTCATTGAGCCGCGCCACGAGAGCTTCAACGACGAGAAGTTCTTCGCGCTGTGCCGCGCCCGCAACATCGCCGTCGTGTTCGAGGATTCCGACGATTATCCGTGCATCGACGTCGCCACGGCCGACTTCGCTTACGCCCGGCTGCAGCGCATGCGCGAAGAGGTCGAGACCGGCTACGACGAGGGTGCGCTCGACGGCTTCGCCAAGCGCGTGCAGCGGTGGCAGAGCGAGGGCCGCGACGCCTACGTCTTCATGATCAACGGAGCGAAGGTGCGCGCGCCCGGCGCCGCTATGGCTCTGCAGGAGCGGCTTCGCTAAGCAACCCGCCATGCGCAGCGCCGATCAGCCGGTTCGCATCTCCCTCACCGCGCCCAACGGCCGCATGGGCCGCGCGATTTCGGCGGCGGCGGAGCAGGATCCGAACTTCGCCATCGACGAGGACCATGGCGACGTGCTGGTCGACTTCTCGGCGCCCGCGGCGCTGCAGGCGAGTCTCGATCGGGCGGTCTCCGCCGGAGTGCCGATCCTGATCGGCACTACGGGGCTCGACGAGCTCGCGGACAAGCGGATCGGCGAAGCGGCGAAGAGCGTCGCGGTGCTTCGCGCCGCCAACACTTCGCTCGGCGTCAATCTTCTCGCCGAGCTGGTCGAGCGCGCGGCACAGACGCTCGGGCCGGACTGGGACGTCCAGATCTCGGAAACCCACCACCGCGCGAAGGTGGACGCTCCGTCCGGCACGGCGCTGACGCTTGGCAAGATTGTCGAAAGCGGGGGGCGGCCAGTCGGCTACGCTTCGCTGCGCGGGGGAACGGTGGCCGGCGATCATGACGTGCTCTTCCTCGGACCCGAGGAACGGCTGATTCTGTCGCACCGGGCAGAGAGCCGGATGATCTTCGCCCGCGGCGCGCTCGCCGCGGCGCGGTTCCTCGTCGGCAAGCCTGCCGGCCTCTATTCGATGCGCGACGTGATCGCGGCGCTGTGAGCGAAGGGAAAGCCGGAAACCACGGCCTCGCCCGCCGCCTCGGCGTGTTCGACGCGACCATGCTGGTCATGGGCGGAATCATCGGTTCGGGGATTTTCGTCACTCCGGCCGAAGTCGCGCGGCATGTCACGACGCCCCTTCTGATCGTCGGCGTGTGGGGCCTTGGCGGACTCGTCGCGCTCGCCGCGTCCTTCGTCTACGCCGAGCTCGCGGCGCGGCGGCCGGAAGTCGGCGGCCAATATGCCTATCTGCGCGGTGCCTACGGGCCGATGCCCGCGTTCCTCTACGGCTGGGCGCTGCTGCTGGTGATCCAGTCGGGCGGGATGGCCGCAGTCGCCATCACCTTCGCGCGCTACTTCGGCAACCTCGTCCAGCTGCCCGTCGGCGACAGCGTGCTCGCGGTCGCCGTGCTCGCGGTGCTGACGCTGATCAATTGCCTCGGCGTGCGCTCCGGCAGCAATGTGCAGAGCGCGCTGATGCTGCTCAAGATCGGCGCCATTGCCGCGCTTGTCGCCGCCGGATTCTGGCTCGCGCCGGCTAATCTAGCGCCAGCGCAGGCGGCGAGTTCCGGATCCGCGTCAACGCTCGCGGCGATCGGCGCGGCGATGACCCCGGTGATGTTCTCCTATGGTGGGTGGCAGACGTCGAGCTTCGTCGCCGGAGAGATGCGCGACCCGCAGCGCGACCTCGCCCGCGGGCTGCTGCTCGGCGTTGCCGGCGTGATCCTGCTCTATTGCGCAGTCGCCTTCGTCTGCGTCCACGCGCTCGGGCCCACGGGCTTGGCCGCGTCCAAGACTCCGGCGACCGACGTGATGCGCCTCGCGCTCGGCGATAAAGGCGCGAGCTTCATCGCCATCGGCATCGCGATTTCGGCGCTGGGCTTTTTGAGCCAGGGCATGCTGACCGCGCCGCGCGTCTATTTCGCGATGGCCGAGGACGGACTCTTCTTCCGCAGCGTTGCCACAGTGAACGCGAAGACGCGAGTGCCGGTCGTCGCCATCGCGCTGCAGGGCGTGGCCGCCGCCGTGATCGCCATCTCCGGCACGTTCGGGCAGATTTTGAGCTACGTCGTTTCGGTCGATTTCATCTTCTTCGGGCTGACCGGCGCGGCTTTGTTCGTCTTCCGCCGCCGCGACCCGGACCAGCGCGTGGCGTTCAAGGCGCCGCTGCACCCGCTGACCACGGGCCTGTTCGTCGCCGCTTGCGCGATCACCGTGATCGCCACCGTGTGGAACAATCCGGTGAACAGCCTGATCGGCTACGCGATCCTCGCGGCGGGCGTTCCGGCGTGCCTCTACTGGCAGCGCCAGAAGCGCGGAGCAGCCGCCGCGTGAGGTCGATGCAGTCGGACTACATGCATTGGGCCAAGTTCAAGCGGCCCGTGCGCTACCAGCTCACAGGGAGCGAGGTGCCGCACTTCCGCATGGACTCGCTCCCCTGGTCGGTTGCGGACCTCGACCTCGATGGCGCGAGCCATCCGCGCTACCCGCCATTGCGCGAGCGCATCGCCGCGCGGTACGGCGTCGGTGTCGATCAGGTCGTCGCTGCCGACGGGACATCGATGGCGAACTTCGTGGCGATGGCCGCGCTGATCGACCCGGGCGACGAGGTGCTGATCGAACGGCCGACCTATGAGCCGCTGCTCGGGGCCGCCGGCTTCCTGGGCGCTGAGATCAAGCGGTTCGAGCGCAAGGCCGAGGATGCGTTCCGCCTCGATATCGACGCAATCGAAGCGGCGATGTCCGAGCGAACGCGGCTGATCGTGATCACCAACCTGCACAATCCGAGCGGTGCGCTAGCCGACGAGACCGAGCTGCGCGCCGTCGCCGAGCTCGGCGTGCGCGTGCTGGTCGACGAAGTGTATCTCGATGCGGCGGTTCCCGCGCGGCGCAGCGCGGTGCATCTCGGGCCCCAATTCGTCTGCACCAACAGCCTGACCAAGGTGTACGGCCTTAGCGGGTTGCGGTGCGGCTGGATCGTCGCCGAGCCCCAGCTTGCCGAGCGGATGTGGCGCCTCAATGACCTGTTCGGAGTCAACCAGGCGCATCCGGCGGAGCGGCTCGCCTGCATCGCCTTCGACGATATCGACGAAGTGGTTGGCGAGGTCCCGGCGATGCTCGCGCGCAACCGCGGCCTGTTCAACGACTTCCTTCGCTCGCGCGATGACCTGCAGTGCATGCCGGCCGAGCACGGCATCACGGCCTTTCCGCGCTGGCGCGGCGGTGACACCGACCGGCTCGATGCGCACCTGCGCGACCGTTATGACACGGCGGTCGTACCCGGCCGCTGGTTCGAAATGCCGGATCATTTCCGCGTGGGCTTCGGTCTGCCGACCGACGAATTCATCGAGGGCTTGAGCCGGCTCGGGAGCGCGCTGGACGACCTCAAATGACGCGCGCGCAGGTGTTCGAATTCTTCCGCCGGCTGGCCGAGGCGAACCCGTCGCCGACGACCGAGCTTGAGTCGGGCAACCCCTATCAGCTGCTGGTCGCCGTGGTGCTTTCGGCCCAAGCGACGGACGCGAGCGTCAACATCGCCTGCCGGCCGCTGTTCGTGCGCATCAAGCACCCGCGGCACATGGTCGCGCTCGGCGAAGATGCGCTGCGCGAGGCGATCAAGACCATCGGCCTGTTCAACACCAAGGCCAAGAACGTGATCGCGCTCAGCCAGGCGCTGATCGAGCAGCATGGCGGCGAAGTGCCACGCACGCGCGAAGATCTGCAGGCGCTGCCCGGCGTCGGCCGCAAGACCGCCAACGTCGTGCTCAACACCGCCTTCGGCGAGGAGACCTTCGCGGTCGACACGCACGTCTTTCGCGTCTGCAACCGCACCGGCCTCGCGCCCGGCAAGACGGTGGATGAGGTCGAGGCGAAGCTGGAGAAGGTGGTGCCGCAGCCCTTCCGGCGCGACGCCCACCACTGGCTGATCCTCCACGGCCGTTACATCTGCAAGGCGCGGCTGCCGGAATGCTGGCGCTGTCCAGTGATCGACCTGTGCCGCTACAGGCCCAAGACTCCGCCGCCTAACGCCAAACCCGCTCAAAGCGGTGGCCGAGCGTCGTCAGCAGCTCGTACTGCGAAAGCCCGGACTACTTCGCGGCCGAAGGCAAGTCGTAGTCGATCTCGACCCAATCGCCTTCCCTGAGCTGAGGGGCGGCGCCGCAGCCCACCGCGATCAGGTCCATCGACACCCGTCCGAGCACCGGCAGCGCGAATTCGCCGGCGAAGGCCGACCCGTGCGAGGAGAAGCCGCGCAGGTAGCCGTCGGCGTAGCCGATGTTGAGAATCGCCGCCACCGTGTCCTCCTCCGCCCGGAAGGTTGCGCCGTAGCCGCAGGTCTCGCCGGCCGGGATGGTGCGGCGCTGCACGATTTGCGCCTCGACGCGGGCGACCTGGCGGATATTGCCTTCGGCCTCTTCGCGCGGAACGCCGCCGTAGAGCGAGAGCCCGGGGCGAACCAGGTCGAAGCTGTAGTCCCGCCCAAGGCAAATGCCGGCGCTGTTGGCCATCGCGTAGCGGCGCGCCGGAACCGCCGAAACGACAGCGCGGAAGCGCTCGAGCTGCATGGCGTTGAGGCTGCTGTCCTCGTCGGCGCAGGCGAGATGGCTGTGCAGGGTGTCGATGGCGAGGCTGTCGAGCGCGCCGATCTCGCCTGGCCTCAAGCCGAGCCGGTTGATGCCGGTATCGATCATCACGTCGCACGGCTGGCCGGGAGC
>DATDDW010000028.1:0-5948 GCA_036523615.1 Sphingomicrobium sp. | reverse complement strand
GCCGGTCCCATGTTGACGCCGGTGTCGAACAGCTCGGCAGCGACGGCCGGGCTGCGCTTCGCGACCTCGTCGAGGCGCGGGCGCAGCCAGTACAGGCGCTTGTAGATCGCCGCCGCCTCGTCCCGCGGCAGCTGGCGCATCGGGCCGGAATAGCCGCTGGCGCGCGCCACCGCCTCGGTGATGCCGAAGCAGGTCGGCCCGCCGGCGTCGGCGGGATGGTTCACATAGCCGCCTTCGCGATCGATTATCGCGCCGACCAAGCTGTCCACGTCGATTGCCTCTTCCACCTGACTCTCCTCTGCCGAGTCGCAGGAAAATAACCAAATAGGTAAGTTGTAGGAAAGTGAAAAGAACCGAAGCCTATGGGTGACGCCGAGCAGGACCGCGGCTAGTTTGCCGCCATGGCGTCGCGATTCCCGTTGTTTTTCATGGCCGGCCTGGTGCTCGGCTCGCCCGCCTCGGCCGCGCTCAGCCCGGCCGAGCTGGCGATGGTGCGCGCCGTCGATGCCGAGCAGCAGCGAACGACGGCGATGCTCGAGCGCTGGGTCGACCAGAACAGCGGGACGATGAACCTGACCGGGGTCGAAGCGGTGCGGCGCATGGTCGAGCCCGAGTTCCAGGCGCTCGGCTTCAAGACGCAGTGGATCGACATGCACGCGGTGGGCCGCGCCGGGCATTTGGTGGCGCGGCATGCCGGCAGCCGCCGCGGCAAGCGCCTGCTCCTGATCGCCCACCTCGACACGGTGTTCGAGCCCGATTCGCCGTTCCAGCGCTGGACCCCCGCCGGGCCGAACCTCGCTCATGGCCCGGGCGCGGGCGACGACAAGGGCGGGATCGCGGTCATCGTCGCCGCGCTTCGGGCGATGCAGGCCGCCGGGACCCTGAAGCGCGCCAACATCACGGTGTTCATGACCGGCGACGAGGAGGATGCGGGGCGGCCGCTGGCGATCTCACGCCGCCACCTCATCGCCGCGGGCAAGCGCGCCGACGCCGCACTCGACTTCGAGGATCTGGCGCAGGAGGACGGTCCCAACGGCCCGGTTGACATGGGCTCGATCGCGCGGCGCAGCGTCGGCGACTGGACTCTGACCGTCACCGGCCACGCCGCGCATTCGGCCGGCGTCGGGGCCGGCAATTACGGCGCGATCTATGAGCTGGCGCGGATCCTTGACGCGTTCCGCCGCGAGCTGCCCGAGGAGCGGCTCACCTACAACGTCGGGCTTGTCGGCGGCGGACAGACGACCAAGCTCGACGCGGGCGAGATCCGCCTGGAGGCGACGGGCAAGACCAACATCGTCGCGGCGACGGCGGTGGCGCGCGGCGACCTGCGCGCGACCAGCCAGGAGCAGATCGACCGCGTCGAAGCCAAGATGCGGGCGATCGTCGCCCAGCCGCTTACCGGCGCGCATGCCGAGATCAGCTTCGACCCCGACATTTACCCGCCGATGCCGCCGACCGAGGGCAATCGCGCGCTGCTGGCGCAGCTCAATCGCGTCAATGCCGACATGGCCCTGCCGCGAATGGGCGAGCTGGACCCGTCCAAGCGCGGCGGCGGGGACATCAGCTTCGTTGCCGCCGACGTCGACGGGCTGGTCGGGCTCGGCCCGGCGAGCGACGGCTCTCACACGGCCAGCGAGGTCGTCGACGTGCCGTCGATCTTCAAGCAGGCGCGGCGCGCGGCGATCCTGATGAGCCGCCTGGCGAGCGAGCCGCGCCAGCGCCGCTGAGCTGTCGCCAGCCGCCGAATTGTTCTTCAACATGGAAACCGGAGTTCGATTTGCGGGTTGTGCGTCACGTGGGCGTGTACCCACGCCCGCCGTGAGTGGCTGGAGGGGGTTCATGAGTACGTGGTGAAGACGCTTTCCAACGACCCTACCAAGCTGCTTCTGCAGTCGATCGTCGATTATGCGATCTACATGCTCTCCCCTGAGGGGATCGTCACCAGCTGGAACGCCGGCGCCGAGCGGATCAAGGGCTTCCAGACCGAAGAGATCGTCGGCCAGCACTTTTCCACCTTCTACACCGAGGAAGACCGCGAGGCCGGCCTGCCGCAGAAGGTGCTCGACACCGCGCGGCGCGAGGGCAAGTTCGCCGGCGAAGGCTGGCGCGTACGCAAGGACGGCTCGCGCTTCTGGGCGAGCGTCGTCGTCGACCGCATCAACGACGAGGACGGCGAGCTGATCGGCTTCGCCAAGATCACCCGCGACATGACCGACCAGCGCGAGGCGCAGCAGGCGCTGCTCGAAGCCGAGCGGCGCTTCCGCATCCTCGTCCAGGGCGTCACCGATTACGCGATCTTCATGCTCGATCCCGAAGGGCGGGTGACCAACTGGAACGCCGGGGCGGAGCGGATCAAAGGCTATTCGCCCGAAGAGATCATGGGCGAGCATTTCAGCCGCTTCTACACGCCCGAGGAGCTTGACGCCGAGGTGCCGAAGAAGGCGCTGGAGACGGCGCGCGAGACCGGCCGCTACGAAGCCGAGGGCTGGCGCGTGCGCAAGGACGGGACGCGCTTCTGGGCAAGCGTGGTGATCGACCGCATCGACGACCCTGACGGCAAGGTGGTCGGCTTCGCCAAGATCACCCGCGACATGACCGAGAAGCGCGAGACCCAGCTGCGGCTGGAGGAATCGCGCGAGCAATTGTTCCGCTCGCAGAAGATGGAGGCGCTGGGGCAGCTGACCGGCGGCCTCGCCCACGACTTCAACAATTTGCTGACCGCGATCCTCGGCGCGTGCGAGCTGGCGCTGCGCAACCTCGACAATCGCGAGAAGCTCAAGCGCATGCTCGACGGCGTACGCAACTCGGCGCAGCGCGGCGCCAGCCTGACCAAGCAGCTGCTCGCCTTCGCCCGCGCGCAGCCGCTCGAGATCAAGCAAATCGACCTCAAGCAATTCTTCTCCGACGTGACGACGCTGGTCCGGCCGTCGCTGCGGAGCGACATCGAGGTGGTCTCCGAAATCTCCGACCAGCTGTGGCCGATCGATGCCGACGCGGGAGCGCTCGAGCTGACGTTGCTCAATCTCGCCTTCAACGCCCGCGACGCGATGAAGGAGGGCGGGACGCTCAAGATCAGCGCCCACAACGAAGTGCTTCACGGCGAGCCCGACGGCCTCAAGGGCGAGCATGTCGTGGTGCGCGTGTCCGACACCGGCACCGGCATGAACCCCGAGGTCCGCGACCGCGTGTTCGAGCCCTTCTTCACCACCAAGAGCTTCGGCGAGGGGACCGGGCTTGGGCTCAGCCAGGTGTTCGGGTTCATCAAGCAGATCGGCGGCGCCATCGAGGTCGAATCCGAGCTCGGACAGGGCTCGACCTTCTGCCTCTACCTGCCGGCGAGCGGCGGCGCCGAAGCGGGGGAGGCGAAGGCCAACGGAACCCATGCGTTCGGCCGCGTGTTGATCGTCGAAGACGACATGCTGGTGGCCGAACTCGCCGCGGGAATGATGAGCGAGCTCGGGTTCGAGGCGACCATCGCGCACAGCGCCAAGGAAGCGCTCGAGCAGCTTGCCGGCGGCGACAAGCCGCGGCTCATCTTCAGCGACATCGTGATGCCCGGCGGAATCAACGGCCTCGAGCTCGCGCGCAAGGTCCGCGCCCGCTTCCCCGAGCTGCCCATCCTGCTCACCACCGGCTATAGCGAGCAGGTCGGCGCCAGCCACGGCTTCCCGGTGCTGCAGAAACCGTACGAGCTGGACACGCTCGCCGGCGCGCTGGGCAGCCTGCTGCGGCGCGAAATTCCCGTCAGTTGAGGGGCTTGCCTGGGCGCCATTGACAGGTGCCGCGGATTGGGAGCCTGATGCTTTTCGAGCCGTCGCAAAAGCGCGCGGCGATGAGGGGGAAAGACATGCAAGAGGCAGTGCCGGCGCGGGCACCCGCGCACCTGTGGATCGTCGGCGGGCTGGCGACGCTGTGGATGGCGTTCGGCTGCTACGATTATTCGATGACCGTCACGCGCAACGAGAAATATCTGGCGATGTACGGGCCCGACGCGCTCGCTTACTTCAACAGCTTCCCCGGATGGGCGGTCGGCCTGTGGGCCCTCGGCGTCTGGGGCGGGCTTGCCGGATCGCTGCTGCTGCTGGCGCGCAGCCGCTACGCGGTGCTCGCTTATGCGGTGTCGCTGCTCGGCCTCTTGGGCACCACCGTCTATCAATATGGCATGAGCAGCATGCCGGCGAGCCTGAACACCACGGGCATGATGGTGATGCTGGTCGTCATCTGGGCCATCGCGCTCGGGCTTCTCGCTTACGCGCGGGCGATGCAGGCGCGGGGACTGCTGCGCTGAACCAGCAGCACTAACCTAAGCTCATCGACTCTTGGGAATTTCCGCTTATTCCTAAGGCGATGGCGGACAAGGGGGGCAACAACAGGAGCAAGGCTCGCGCAGCCGCCGAGCTGCCCCGAGCCCCGCTCGCGGGCTCGAGCTTCGATGCGTTGGTGACCGCGCTCGGCGGGGGGATGCTCGACTTCCAGTCGATGCTGGCGATCGCCGACATCCTTCCCGTCCTCACCGCCTACGTCGACCGCGAGTTCGTCTACCGCTTCGTCAACAAGCCCTACGCCGAATGGCTCGAGATCCCGCGCAAGCAGATTCTCGGCCGCTCGATGGAGCAGGTGCTGGGCAGCGACCTCTTCGCCTTGCGCCGGCCGATGCTCGATGCGGCGATGGCCGGGGAGCGCAAATTCTTCGTTGCCGATTTCGAGCATCCGACGCGCGGGCCCTTGGCGCTGCAGATCGACTATGTGCCCTGGGCCGACGCCACGGGCGACGTGCGCGGCGTGATCATCGTCCTCCAGGACATGACCGAGCATCGCGCCGCCGAGCGCGCGCTCAAGGAGAGCGAGGCGCGCTTCCGCCAGCTCGCCAACTCGGCGCCGGCGATGATGTGGGTGACCCGGCTGGACGGGAAACGCGACTTCGTCAACGACGCTTACGCCGAGTTCAGCGGCCTCACGCGGGAAGAAGCGCAGACCGCCGACTGGACGGAAGCGCTTCACCCCGACGACCGCGAGCGCGTGCTGAGCGGAGGCGGCGCGCTCCTCGAGCAGGGCAAGCCGATCTCCTTCGAAGCGCGCTTCCGCCGCCACGACGGCGAATGGCGCTGGCTGAGGAGCGTGTCGCAGCCGCGCTACGGGACGGACGGCGAGATCGTCGGCTATATCGGGGTGGCGAGCGACATCACGCTGGCCAAGGAAGCCGAGCTCGAGCTCCGGCGGCAGGTCGAGGAACGGACGAGAGACTTGGCGCTGTCGGAAGCGCGCTTCCGCGCGGTGTTCGACACCGTCCTCGAGGTGCTGGTGCTGATGGAACCCGACGGCACGGTCGTCGAATTGAACCGCAAGCAGACGTCGTGGCGCCCGGAAATCCCGCGCGAGCTGATCGGCCGCAAGGTGTGGGAGGGGCCGACCTTCCAGCTCTTCCCCGACTATGTGCCGCTGATGAAGAAGGCGGTGAAGACTGCTGCCAAGGGCAAGGTGTTCGAGCAGGAGGTGAGGCTCGAGCGCGAGGGCGTGCCCAACGCCCATCTCGACGTCTCCGTGCAGCCGGTGCGCGATGGCGACGGCAACATCATCTATCTGTTGTTCGAGGCGCGCGACATCACCGAGCTGAAAGCCGCGCAGGAGCAGCTGCGCCAGAGTCAGAAGATGGAGGCGCTGGGCCAGCTCACCGGCGGCATCGCCCACGACTTCAACAATCTGCTGACGGTGATCGTCGGTGGGCTCGACATCATCGCCCGGCGCGCCGACGACGCCAAGCTCAAACGCTATGCCGAGAACGCGCTCGGCGCGGCGGAGCGGGGCGCTCGGCTGACCGGCCAGCTGCTCGCCTTTAGCCGTGTGCAGCGGCTCGAGGTCCGGCCGACCTACGTCGCGCCGCTGATCGAGAACATGCGCCCGCTGCTGCGCAACGTGCTCGGGCCGGGGATCAGCAAGACGTTCGACCT
>DATDDW010000027.1:0-3155 GCA_036523615.1 Sphingomicrobium sp. | reverse complement strand
GCCCAGAAATCGTCGCCCGGCTTGACCGAGCGATCCATCGCCGAGGCATTGTAGCCCCAGTCGCCGTACACCGGCTTGGCGGCCCAAACGGGAGTCGCAACTGCCACCAGGCTCGCAGTCGCGAGCGCCAACACTTTGAGTCTCATGGATTTCTTACCCCACCGTAAGTTCAGCGGGTGCCATGCCCTATATGCTGCTGATTCGACAAGGTTTTTCGACGAACGGCTGATCTCGACCGATGACTAGCCGGCAGGCAGCGTCAATCGCGCGAGCAGTCCGCCGAGGTCTTCACTCTGTTCGAGGTGGACCGACCCGCCGTAAATCTCCGCGACATCGCGCACGATGGCGAGCCCGAGGCCGGTCCCGGGCTTGCCCGTGGTGTCCAGCCGCGCGCCGCGCGTGAAGAGGTCGCCGCGCAGCTCGCGCGGGATGCCCGGCCCGTCGTCTTCGACGAGAATGTCGACGCTTCCGTCCTTCGCCTCGACCGTGACGAACACCCGGCCGCCGCCATATTTGGCGGCATTGTCGACGAGGTTGCCGAGCATTTCGTCGAGGTCCTGCCGCTCGACGCGGACCTGCGCGTAATGGTCGCCGGCGATGTCGACCGTGACATTCTCGTGCAGCCGGTCGACCGCGCGCTGCACGGCCTCCAGACTATCCCACACCCGCGCCCGCGCCTGCGCTGAGGCGCGGCGGCCGATCGCCCGGGCGCGAGCGAGGTGGTGATCGACCTGGCGGCGCATCACCAGCGCTTCGCGGCAGACGGTGTCGGCAAGGTCCGGCGCGCGTCCCGTCGCCGCATTGGTGATCACGGTGAGCGGCGTCTTCAGCGCGTGAGCGAGGTTGCCGGCGTGACGCCGCGCCTCCTCGGCCTGGGCTTCGCTGTGCATCAGCAGTTGGTTGATTTCCTCGGTCAGCGGCCGGATTTCGGTCGGAAAGTCCCTGCCGATGCGAGTCTTGTCGCCGGAGCGAATTTCGGCGACTTCGCGCCGCACTCGCCGCAACGGCCACAAGCCGTAGACGGTCTGCAGCGCGGCAAGGATGATGAGCCCAACGCCGAGCGCAGTGAAGCTCCAGAACAGGACCGAACGCTCCTGGTGGATCTGACGGTTGAGGGTCTCGCGCGATTCAGCGACCTGATAACGCCACCAGATGTCAGAGCCGGGCAGTTTCACGTCGCGCTCGACGATGCGCAGCGGCTCCGCGTGACCCGCGCTCGAGAATTCGTCGCTGTCGTAGAGGTGCGGCTTCAAGTCGCGGTGCACGTCGGAGACCCGCAGCCGCCGGTCCCACAGAGATCGCGACGGGTAAGTGTCCACGCCCGCGCCGCTCACCTGGTAATAGAGGCCCGAATAGGGCTGGACGAAACGCTGGTCGGCGGGCGCTCGGCTGAAGCGGACTTGGCCGATCGGATCGATCTCCGACGCGTCGACCATCGAGTTGAGCATGTAGACGAGCTGGTTGTCGAAGCTGTCAACGATCGATCGCGAGAGCACGCGGTCGAGGGCGAAACCGCCGATCAGCAGCAGCGCGACGATCCAGATCGCCGCGACGCCGATCATGCGCCGGGTCAGCGAGCCGGTGGGATGAACGCGGGCTCTGCCGCGGGCGGCGGGGTGGGCCGCGGCCGCCGCCGTTACCGGGGCGGCTTCCCTGTTCAACTGGCCCGCGCCTCGGCCGGCTCCTCGAGGCTGTAGCCGAGTCCGCGGATGGTGGTGATCACATCGGCGCCGAGCTTCTTGCGGATCCGGGTCACAAACACTTCGATCGTGTTCGAATCGCGGTCGAAGTCCTGGTCGTAGATGTGCTCGATCAGTTCCGTACGGCTGACCACCTTGCCCTTGTGGTGCATCAGGTAGGAGAGGAGCTTGTATTCCTGGGCGGTGAGCTTCACCGGCTCGCCGCTCTTGGTCACCTTGCCTGAGCGCGTGTCGAGGCGGATGTCGCCGGCGGTGAGCTCCGAGCTAGCATTGCCCGACGAGCGGCGGATCAGCGCGCGCAGCCGCGCGATGAGCTCTTCGGTCTGGAACGGTTTGGCGAGATAGTCGTCCGCGCCGGCGTCGAGGCCGGCAACCTTGTCCGACCAGCTGTCGCGCGCCGTCAGCACCAGCACCGGCATCTTGCGGCCTTCCTTGCGCCAGCGGTCGAGCACGGTGAGACCGTCGATCTCGGGCAGGCCGAGGTCGAGCACCACCGCGTCATAGCTTTCGGTCGAGCCAAGGTAATGGCCGTCCTCGCCGTCAGTGGCGAGATCGACGGCGTAGCCGGCGCCCTCCAGGGTCGAGCGGAGCTGGCGCCCGAGATTGGGTTCGTCTTCGACGATCAGAACGCGCATCGATGCTCCCCGGAGCTGTTCATGTTCGCGCCGTCAACCCGCGTTGCGGCGAGAGGTTGCTTTGGCGGAACAACTGGGAAGCGGCGGCGAAAAGTCAATCCGCGCCGGCTTACGGGCGCGAGCGGCGAATGATGCGGCCGGTCTGCGGATCGACGTCGACCCAGATTACGCGCCCGTCCTGAATGAACTTCATCCGGTAGGTGCCGCCGTTGAGTTCAGGCCCGAGATAGTCGGCGCCGCCCATAAACGGCATCACCCGCCGCTCGAGCTGGGGCAGCGGCATTGCCCGGCCCTCGCGGTGCGCCTCGAAGGCGCGCTGCGAATCGCGCGGCGGGTCGGCCAGCGCGGGAGCGCTGCTAATGCCGGCCGCGATCGCGGCGGTGAGGAGAAGGGTACGCAACATCTTCATGGCGACTCTCGTCGGCGGCCCTTCTACCACGGTGCATTGAATGCGTTATGAATACGACTGAACAGTCGCGTTCAGGCGCGCGAGCGTTGCGCAAAAGCCACAACTCCCGCTAGCCCGGACGATCAGCTAACGCCCCCCGCATGGCGGCTCCGGTCCTCTCCTACGAAGCGCTCGGCCTTGTCCAGGGCGAGGGCTGGCTGTTCCGCGCGCTCGACCTGTACATCGGCGAGCGTGACCGCCTCGCGCTGATCGGCCGCAATGGCGTCGGCAAGACGACGCTGCTGAAGTGCCTCGCCGACCTCATCGATACCGACGAGGGCAAGCGAACCATCGTGCCGGGGACGCACGTCGTGCTGCTGGAGCAGGATCCCGTCATGAGCGGTGCCGCAACGCTGCAGGAGTGGGTGCTGC
>DATDDW010000026.1:0-4706 GCA_036523615.1 Sphingomicrobium sp. | reverse complement strand
CCGCGGCCCGCGCGGTCGCGGCGGTGGCCGCGGACGCGGTGGCGATCGCGGCGGCCGTGGCCGCCGTGACGACCGGCGTGGCCGGCGCGACGACGATGAGGGCGAGGAGCTGATCGAGAAGCTCGTCCACATCAACCGCGTTTCGAAGACGGTGAAGGGCGGCAAGCGCTTCGGTTTCGCAGCCCTTGTGGTCGTCGGCGACGGCAAGGGCCGCGCCGGTTTCGGTCACGGCAAGGCGCGCGAGGTGCCAGAAGCGATCAGCAAGGCGACCGCGGCGGCGAAGAAGGCGATGATCCGCGTTCCGCTGCGCGACGGCCGCACGCTGCACCATGACGGGCTCGGCCATTTCGGCGCCGGTCGCGTCACGATCCGCACCGCCCCGGCCGGCACCGGCATCATCGCCGGCGGCCCGATGCGCGCGATCTTCGAAAGTCTCGGCGTCGCCGACGTCGTCACCAAATCGGTCGGCACGTCCAACCCGTACAACATGATCCGCGCCACGTTCGAGGCTCTGAAGGAGCAGTCGAGCCCGCGCGCTGTCTCGCAGCGGCGCGGCAAGAAGGTCTCCGACCTGCTCGGTCGCGGCGGCGCCACCAGCGCCGAAGCCGAAGCCCAGGCCGAAGCGCTGGCGGAGTAATGACCATGGCGAAGATCAAGATCACGCAGACCGGATCGCCGATCCGCCGCGACAAGACCCAGCGGGCGACTCTCGTCGGCCTCGGGCTGAACAAGCTGCGGCGGAGCGTCGAGGTCGAGGACACGCCCGAGGTGCGCGGCCAGGTCAAGAAGGTGCAGCATCTGGTGAGCGTCGAAGGCGCGTAGCCGAATTTCCAACCGCCCTAACCGGGCATGCGCGACAAAAGCGAAAGCGAGTGCAACGACATGAAACTCAACGAACTCAGGGATAACAAGGGCGCGCGTCAGTCACGCGTTCGCGTCGGCCGCGGCATCGGCTCGGGGCTCGGCAAGACCGCCGGCCGCGGCCAGAAGGGCGCCAAGGCGCGCTCGGGCGTCAGCATCGCCGGCTTCGAGGGCGGCCAGATGCCGCTCCACATGCGGCTGCCCAAGCGCGGCTTCAACAACATCTTCGCCCGCGATTATGCCGAGGTGAACATCGGCGCCGTGCAAAAGGCGATCGATGCCGGCAAGCTCGAGAGTAAGGGCACGCTCGACCATGACGCGCTAAAGGCCGCCGGCCTCGCCCGCGGCGGCAAGGACGGCGTTCGCCTGCTCGGCAAGGGCGAACTGAAAGCGAAGCTCGCGTTCAAGGTCGCCGGAGTGTCGAAGGGCGCGCGCGAGGCGGTGGAGAAAGCCGGTGGTTCGATCGAACTGATGGAACGCAAGAATCCGGCAGAGCTCGCCGCGGCCAAGAAGGGCTCGCGCAGGGCTGCGGCGAAGGCCGACGCCTAAGCCTCGCAATGGCGGTGACGCCGCTTATATGAGCGGCAGCGTCTAAGGGAATTCCAACGAATGGCATCCGCAGCCGAACATCTCGCGTCCAGCATCAGCCTCGCCAATTTCCAGAAGGCGACCGAGCTCAAGAAGAGGCTGTGGTTCACGCTGGGCGCGCTGATCCTGTTCCGGCTGCTGTCGTTCGTTCCGGTGCCGGGCATCGACCCCGTCGCGATGAGCGCGCTCTACGAGACGCAGAGCGGCGGCATCCTCGACGTCTTCAACACCTTCTCGGGCGGCGCTCTGTCGCGCTTCAGCATCGTCGCTTTGGGCGTCATGCCGTACATCACCGCCTCGATCGTGGTTCAGCTCGGCGCGACCCTCTACGGGCCGTGGCAGCAGCTGAGGAAAGAGGGCGAGACCGGGCGCAAGAAGCTCAACCAGTATACGCGCTACCTCACCGTCGCGATCACCCTGGTCCAAGGCTATCTCGCGGTCCGCGGGCTCGAGAGCCAGTCGGTCCGACAGGGGATCACCGCGGTCGTCATGCCTGGTCTTCTCTTCGAGATTGCCGGCACCGTCAGCCTCGTCGGCGGCACCTTGTTCCTGATGTGGATCGGCGAGCAGATCACCAGCCGCGGCATCGGCAACGGCGTATCGCTGATCATCATGGCCGGGATCATCGCCCGCCTTCCGCAGGGGATCGGCCAGCTGCTCGAAGGCAGCCGCACCGGATCGCTGAGCGGATTGCTGGTCGTCGGGATCATCGTGCTGACGATCGGCCTCATCCTGTTCATCTGTTTCATGGAGCGCGCGCAGCGCCGCGTGCTGATCCAGTATCCCAAGCGCCAGACCGCGCGGGGGATGCAGCAGGAGCGCTCGCACCTGCCGATCAAGATCAACACGGCGGGCGTGATCCCGCCGATCTTCGCTTCCTCGCTGCTGCTGATGCCGCTCACCGTTCTCAACTGGGCGGGCAGCCGCGCCAGCGCCGAAAGCGGGACCAGCGAATGGCTGATCACGCTCAGCACGTTCCTTCAGCCGCACTCACCGATCTACATCGGCCTCTACGGCATCGGCATCGCCTTCTTCTGCTTCTTCTACACTGCGGTGCAGTTCAACAGCGAAGAGACCGCGGACAATCTGAAGCGCCACGGCGGCTTCATCCCCGGCATCCGCCCGGGCAAGGCGACCGAGGAGTATTTCGACTATCTGCTTAACCGCATCACCGTCGTCGGCGCTGCTTACCTCGTGCTGATCTGCCTCATTCCCGAGGTCCTCGCCGGATCGGCGGGCCTGACCAACCTTAGGCTCGGCGGCACCAGCCTGCTGATCGTCGTCAATGTGACGATGGATACGGTGAGCCAGATCCAGAGCCACCTGATCGCCCACCAGTACGGCGACCTCATCAAGAAAGCGAAGCTCAAGACAACGCCGCGTCGGCGCTAGACGCGCCGGACCTGGAGGGGAGCCCAGGCCAGATGCTCAATATCATCCTTCTTGGGCCGCCGGGCGCCGGCAAGGGGACGCAGGCCGCGCGGCTGCAGGCGAACCGCGGCATGATCCAGCTATCGACCGGCGACATGCTACGCGAGGCGGTCGCCGCCGGCACGCCGACCGGACTCCAGGCTAAAGCGGTGATGGAGCGCGGCGAGCTCGTCAGCGACGCGATCGTCAGCGCGCTCATCGGCGAGCGGCTCGACGCCGCGGCCGACAAAGGCGCGATTTTCGACGGTTTCCCGCGGACGCAGGCGCAGGCCGAAGCGCTCGACCTGCTGTTGACCGAGCGCGGCCGCAGCCTCGACCATGTGATCGAGCTTGCTGTCGACGAGGATGCGCTGGTCAAGCGGATCACCGGCCGCTTCAGCTGCGCCAAGTGCGGCACGGGCTATCACGACAGCTTCCGGCAGACAGCAGTGGGGGGCGTCTGCGACGTCTGCGGATCGACCGAGTTCGTCCGCCGCAAGGACGATAACGAGCAGACGGTGCGCACGCGAATGGCCGAATATCGCGCCAAGACCGAACCGATCCTGCCTTACTATCAGCAGCGCGGCCTCGTGCGCCGCGTGGACGGAATGGCTTCGGTCGACGAAGTCGCCGCGCAGATCGACGCGATCCTCGACGGGACTGATTGATCGGTGAGTTTTAAGCTCGCCGACGTGCTAGCAAGTTGTCAGTGAAATCGAATGCGTCTTGGCGGCGCTGCAGTGTCCAAAAACTGAATCGGGGCTTCGTGCCGTCTTTCTCGAACTCTTGAATCAGCTGTTTGGTGAACTCTGGGCGAGACTTTGGATCAATGATCTTGGTGTCACCAGGAGGCTTCGCGCCCACTTCCGTGAGTTCAATGGAATCCACCACGGGCAGGAAGAGACCGAAGATCTCCGCGCCACCAATGACCGAACCTGGCTCGCTACCGAGCTTCTCGATGGCTTCGTCTCTGCTGTGAACCACTTCCGCACCTTCAGCGCTCCAGTCGGGATTACGGCTCAGGACGATGTGACGACGACCGGGCAAGAGCCCCGGTAGGCTCTCAAACGTTTTCCTGCCCATTATCATGGCCGTACCCTGGGTAAGCCGCTTGAATCGCTTAAGATCTTCCGGAATATGCCAAGGAAGCTTGTTGTCGCAGCCAATTACGCCATTCGCGGCTCGGGCGATAACGATCTTCAAGTCCGGCCGAGGCATCTCGAAGGTATGCTGCGCGACCATATCTATAGCAACGTCGCTGAACACTCGTTGCTCCAATTTCCCCAAAATCCTTGCTATCCCCGCTATCCCCACTTTCCACATTTCCCCGCTATCACCGTTTTCACCGTTATCCACAAGAAGATGGCCTTCGTTTGAGCGAGCAACAAGCTTTCCTGTCAGCTCTCCGATCTAAGCTCGGTCCGAAGGTCCTGACCACCGACGCCGCGGAGATCGAGCCGTGGCTGACCGACTGGCGCGGTCGGGTCCATGGCTCCTCGCCGGTCATGCTCGCGCCCGCTTCCACCGAAGAGGTCGTCGAGATCGTTCGTCTCGCCGCCGAGCACCGCGTGCCGCTGGTGCCGCAGGGCGGCAATACGGGCATGGTCGCCGGTGCTACCCCGCCCGCGGACGGCTCCGCAGTCTTGCTGTCGACGCGGCGCATGAACCGCATCCGGTCGATCACCAGCGACAGCCGCCTGGCGATTGCCGAGGCCGGCGTGATCCTCGAGACGCTGCACGACGCCGCGCGCGACATCGGCATGCGCTTTCCGCTGACGCTCGGCTCGCGCGGCAGCTGCACCATCGGCGGCCTCACTTCCACTAACGCCGGCGGCACGCAGGTGCTG
>DATDDW010000025.1:0-1587 GCA_036523615.1 Sphingomicrobium sp. | reverse complement strand
ATCGACTCGATCGCGCCCAAGCGCGGCCAGGTCACCGGCGAAGCCGAAAAGCGTCTGGTGGCGCAGCTGCTGACTCTGCTCGACGGAATCGAACCGCGGCAGAACACGATCGTGATCGCGGCAACCAACCGGCCGGAAGCGCTCGACGAAGCGCTTCGCCGCCCCGGGCGCTTCGACCGCGAGATCGTCCTCGGAGTCCCCGACGAGCCCGGCCGGCGCGAGATCCTCGCGATCCACACGCGCGGCATGCCCCTCGCGCCCAGCGTCAATCTCGACGACCTCGCCCGCCGCACTTACGGCTTCGTCGGCGCCGACCTCGCTGCGCTCACGCGAGAAGCGGCGCTCGAAGCGGTGCGGCGCATCATGCCGCGCATCAACTTCGCCGAAGCAGTGATCCCGACCGAGATCCTCGACGCGCTCACCGTCGAGCTCAGCGACTTCGAAAATGCGCTGAAGCGCGTCCAGCCCTCGGCAATGCGTGAAGTGATGGTCGAAGCGCCGACCATCACCTGGGACGACATCGGCGGCCTCGATGCCGCGCGCGACCGCCTGAAGGAAGGCGTCGAGCTGCCGCTCAAGCATCCCGAGGCGTTCCGCCGGCTCGGCATCCGCCCGGCCAAGGGCTTCCTGCTCTACGGCCCGCCGGGCACGGGCAAGACCCTGCTGGCCAAGGCCGCGGCGCGGGAATCGGAAGCGAACTTCATCGCCACCAAATCATCCGACCTGCTGTCCAAATGGTATGGCGAGAGCGAGCAGCAGATCGCACGGCTGTTCAACCGCGCGCGCCAGGTCGCGCCGACGATCATCTTCATCGACGAGCTCGACAGCCTCGTGCCGGCGCGCGGTGGCGGACTTGGCGAGCCGCAGGTGACCGAGCGCGTGGTCAACACCATCCTCGCTGAGATGGACGGCCTCGAGGAACTGCAGAACGTTGTCGTGATCGGCGCGACCAACCGCCCGACGCTGATCGACCCGGCGCTGCTGCGTCCCGGGCGCTTCGACGAGCTGATCTATGTCGGCACGCCCGACACCGCCGGGCGGCGGCGGATCCTGGCGATCCACACCCGCAACATGCCGCTCGCCAACGATGTCGACCTCGAGTCCATCGCCCAGCGGACCGACCGCTTCACCGGCGCCGACCTCGAAGACCTGGTGCGGCGCGCCGGCCTCACCGCGCTTCGGCGGGGGCTCGACACCGGCAAGGTGACGAAGGCCGATTTTGAGACGGCGCTGGGCGAAACCCGCGCTTCGGTCACGCCCGAGATGCTCGACGAATATAGCCGCATCCAGGAGACGCTGAAGAGCGACGCGACGCGGCCGCTCGGCGGGATTGGCTTCGTCCTTCCCGGCATGCTTCACCCGCGCGGCGGCGGCAAAGCCTAGCGCTCCAGCCGCCCTCGTCCGGCGAAGGCGAGGCCGAGCAGGACAACAGCGAAGGCCGCGAACGGCAGGTCGTGGTGCCAGCCGTACAGGCCGATCCCCACGCCCGGCGCGAGCACGTAGCTGATGCCGTTTGCCGCGGTGATCACCCCGGCGACCGCGCCCTGCTCGGCCATCGGCACGGCCAGCGACGCGCCGGCCGTGAAG